>NZ_JACHIA010000009.1 GCF_014202995.1 Longimicrobium terrae | reverse complement strand
TCGCGCCAGCGGCAGTGCCGGGTAGCTACGTTGGGAAGGGATAACCGCTGAACGCATCTAAGTGGGAAGCCCCTCCAGAGATGAATCTTCCTGGGAGCTTGACTCCCCTGAAGGGCCGTGGGAGACCACCACGTTGATAGGCGGCAGGTGCAGGGCGTGTGAGCGCTAAAGCCGAGCCGTACTAAGGGCCCGTGAAGCTTGACCGGTCTTTTCTGACTGGTCCACCAACATGAACCGTCACACACGGGTGCTTTGCCCGGGTGCTGATGTGAAAACGCAAAGACAACTCGCTAACCCAACCCGACCCGGACCACTTTGGCCGGTGGCTATGGCGCGGGGGATCCACCCGATCCCATCCCGAACTCGGAAGTGAAAACCCGCTGCGCGGATGGTACTGCCGGGGCCACCCGGTGGGAGAGTACGGCGCCGCCGGCCTTATCTTCAGAACCGCCCGTCTCGAGCTTCACGCTCGGGGCGGGCGTTTCTGCGTTTGTACCACACGAAGTGCGTGAGTGCGGTGTGCGTGAGTGCGTTAGTGCGAGAGTACGAAAGTGGTGCGTCCGGAGCGTCCCGGGCGGTGCATGCGTGGTGCACACGAACCGGCACGTGGTCCGCAGCCGTTGCGCACATGGACGCAGACGCCACATTCAAGCAACAGCGTCGGCGGGGCGGAGATCAGTCCGGCGGTTGAAACCGCGCCTCGAAACACGCGAAGTCCGCCTCCGCGGACTGCGGCCGCGGACCTCGTGCACGCTCGCGCACCTTTCGAGAGCACCATCGTTCTCGTCGGGCGCCCCACAGCGTCATCCTGAGGCGGCGCCGGCCGTACTCTCCGCCAGCCCGGAGCTGGGCGCCGACGTAGGATCTGCTTTCCGCGCGAGAACGGGCGTGGGAGCGGGCTAGGCCGGGCGCCCTACTGTCAACCGTTCGCTCGTGCGTAGGAGCGCGCGGCCAGCAAGGCCGTCTTTGTGCGCCGGAAACTTTGAGGGAGCACGGTCGGGTGTCGTCTCGGAGGGAGACTTGGGGGGCAGGGCGGCGATGCCATCCTTCACGTTTCCGCGCGTTATTCCCGCTCTCAAAATGCGCTCGCGTGCGTCTCGTGGCGGGAGGAGAATGGCGCCCCAATGCGGCACAGTTGCCCCACTCGCCTGTGGAACATAGATTGGCCCTCGCCCACTGATGCTGTTTGACCTTCCGGGGCCGCTTCCGCCCGCTCCTCTTGAGCAATCTCATGAGCAACGACGCACAGCCCGACTCGCCGATCAGCGTTCTGATCTGCGATGATGAGGAGTTGCTGGTCAAGAGCTGCGGTCAGATCCTGTCCAGCGAGGGATACCACATCCTCACCGAGCACCGCGGCCGCAACGCGCTTGAGACCGTTCGCCGCCATCGCCCGGACATTCTGCTTACCGACCTGAACCTGCCCGACATCGACGGGCTGGCGCTGCTCAAGGAAGTAAAGAAGATGGCGCCGGAAACGCTGGTGGTGATGATCACCGGCTTCGCCACGGTGGACAGCAGCGTGGAGGCGATCCGGGCCGGCGCGTACGACTATATCCCCAAGCCGTTCACCGCCACGCAATTGCGCATCCTCATCGGGCGGGCGGGGACGCAGGTGCAGCTGGTGCGCGACAACGCCCATCTGCGCGACCAGCTGAAGAAGCATTACAGCTTCGAGAACATCATCGGCACCAGCGAGAGCATCCAGAAGGTGTTCTCGGTGGTGTCGCGGGTGGCGCCGACGGATGCGAATGTCTTCATCTCCGGCGAGTCCGGGACGGGAAAAGAGCTCATCGCCCGTGCGCTTCACGCCAACAGCCGGCGAAACGGGCGCGCGTTCATGGCCATCAACTGCGCCGCGCTCCCCGACCATCTGCTGGAATCGGAGCTGTTCGGGCACGAGAAGGGCGCGTTCACCGGCGCCGACAACCTGAAGCGCGGGCTGCTGGAGGTGGCGGGCGGGGGCAGCTTCTTCATGGACGAGGTGTCGGAGATGAGCATGGACCTGCAGGCCAAGCTTCTCCGCGTCATCCAGGAGCGCCGCATCCGGCGGGTGGGCGGCGAGGTGGAGATTCCCATCGACGTGCGCTGGATCAGCGCCACCAACCGCGATCCGGAGCAGGCGGTGCGCGACGGCGTGCTGCGGCAGGACCTCCTGTACCGGCTGAACGTCGTCCCCGTGAAGCTTCCGCCGCTGCGCCAGCGCCGCGAGGACATCCCCGCGCTGGCCCAGCACTTTCTCCGCCGCTACGCGCAGGAGTACGACCGCGGCAACCTGCGGTTCGCGCCGGACGCCATGCGGCTGATGGTGGATTACGCCTGGCCCGGCAACGTGCGCGAGCTGCAGAACCTGATGGAGCGAATCGTCTCGCTCTGCCTGCCGGATCAGGAGATTCATCCCGAGGACATGCCCGAGGAGCTTTCGGCCGTGCCCACCAGCGCGCGGCCCGTGGCGTCGTACTCCGCGGATCTGCCGTTTCACGACGCCAAGAACGACGCGATCACGCACTTTGAAAAGGAGTACCTGCGCGATCTGCTCAAGCGGCACAACGGCAACATCTCGCAGGCGGCGCGCACGGCGGGCATCGACCGCAAGACGATCCACCGCATGCTCACCAAGTACGATCTCGAGGGGCGTGATCTGACCTGGTAGTCAGAGGTCGGTTGATACGAAAAGGCCGGAGCCGCGCATCGCGGCTCCGGCCTTTGTCAGTCATCAAATTCCGCTTGCAGAGCGCAACAAAGGCGGAACCCTCCCGAACCGATTGGAACTCTCCCCGCTTGAAGATCAGCAGGGCAGCGGTTCCGTCGACGGGATTGGTGCGGAGCGCCTGCATCCCTGAGCGAATGAATCCGCCGCTCCAACAGCGGGAACCCCCGACACCGGCCGCTGGCGCGTCCGGTTCGGGGCTTCAACTGCATGGGCAGATGGATCTCATCGTCCGCCTCCGATGCGCCGAACCTTCGGTCTTGTCGTATCATCCGCCATTGTTCGACTCACGGAAAGGCCGGAGCCGCGGATTGCGGCTCCGGCCTTTCCGTCCTCGACAGCTTTCCTGACGCTCAGCGGCGCAGTAGCGCGCGCGTGGCGGCTTCGGGATCATTCGCCTGCATCACGGCGCTGATGACCGCTACGCCCGCGGCTCCGGCGCGGGTGACGGGAAGTGCGTTCTCCACCGTGATCCCGCCGATGCCGACGACGGGGATGCGCACCGCGGCCGCGATCGCGCCGATCCGCTCCGTGCCGACTGGCGGGCCCGCGTCCGCCTTGCTCCCGGTGGCGTAAACCGGACCCACGCCCACGTAGTCCGCGCCGTCCGCCTGCGCGGCGAGGGCCAGTTCCGCCGATTCCGCCGAGACGCCGATCAGGAAGCCGGGGGGAGAGATGCGCCGCACATCCGTCGCGGCGAGGTCGCTCTGGCCCACGTGCGCGCCCTCCGCACCCACCGCGAGCGCGACATCCACGCGATCGTTGATGAACAGCAGCGCGCCCGCCCGCCGCGTCTCCGCCAGCAGCGCACGCGCCTGGTCCGCCATCGGCCGCGCATCGCCGTCCTTGATGCGCAGCTGAATGGCCGGCGCGCCGCCCTGGAGCGCCGCTCGTACGACGTCCATCAGCGGACGCCCGCCGCACTCCGGGTCGGTGACGACGATCAGCCGCAGCCGTTCCGCGAGCCCGTTCGTCATCGCGGCGCGGGGGGGCGGGCGGCGCGTGTCTCGACGCGGGCGGCGGCCACCGCGCGGCGGTGTTCGGCGAAGTTCCTGGTAAAGACGTGCGTCCCGTTGGGGCGGGCGACAAAGAACAGGTAGTCGTGCTCCGGCGCATTCAGCACGGCCTCAATCGCGCCCGCGCTGGGCGACGCGATGGGGCCCGGCGGCAGCCCCGCGTTGCGGTACGTGTTGTACGGATCGTCCGCCACCTCGCGGATGTGCTTGAGCAGCAGTCGCTTCTGGTGCTCGCCCAGGGCGTACTGCACCGTGGGGTCCGCCTCCAGCCGCATCCCCTTCTTGAGGCGGTTCAGGTACACGCGGGCGATCGTCGGGCGCTCGGACCAGGTCTTGGCCTCCTTCTCGACGATGGAGGCGAGCGTCACGACTTCGCGCTCGCTCATTCCCGCGGCCTGCGCGCGCTGGCGGAGCGCCGGCGTCCACACCTGGCGGTAGCGGGCCGTCATCTGCCGCAGCACCTGGTCAAGCGACGAGCCGGCGGGGAGCACGAAGGTGGCGGGATACAGGTATCCCTCCAGCGTGGGTCCGGGGACGTTGTACTTTGCCGCCATCGCCGGATCCATCAGCCGGGCGAGCACGGTGTCCGCGTTCATCCCCGTGGCCTGGGCCAGGCGCGGTGCCATCCGCCGAAGCTCCCATCCTTCCGGGATCACGATGCGCGTCTTGATGACGTCGCCGCGGGTGATGCGGTCCAGGATCAGCGCGTACGATGCCCCGGGCTTCATCTCGTAGATCCCCGGCTGCAGCCTGGGCGCGGAGCCCTTCATCCGCGCGTACAGCTTGAAGACCGTGGGCGAGTTGATCACATCGCGATGCGCCAGCGTGTCCGCCAGCGCCGAAAGGCCGCTCCCGCGCGCCACGGTGAAGCGCACCGGGGTGCCTTCGCCCGCCCCACCGCCGCAGGCCGCCAGCGACAGCACCGCCGCGACCATCCACATCCGTCCGCCGCGTTTCATTCTTCCGCCCCCGCCTCGTTGATCTGCTGGTTGCGCCGCAGCGCCAGGTACGTGGTGAGGATGACGGCCGCCGCGGCCGCATCCACCCGCCCCTTTTCCTCCCGCTGTCCCTTGCGCAGCCCGGAGCCGCGCACCGCCCGTTCCGCCTGGACGGACGACATCCGTTCATCCATCCAGTGCACCGGAAGTCCCGTGCGCCGCTCCAGTTCCGCGCCGAACGCGCGCACCTCCGCCACCCACTCGTTCTCGAACCCCGACAGCGGCAGCGGCAGGCCGATGACCGCCTCCGTCACCTCCTGCTCAGCGATCAGCGCGCCGATCTCCGGCCAGGGCGGACGCTTGCCGGCACGGCGCTGCAGCGTGGTCAGCGGCGACGCGATGGTGCGCGTGGGGTCGCTGAGCGCCACGCCGATGCGGCGTTCGCCATAGTCCAGGGCGATGATGCGGGACATTCGGTTTCGTATGGAGAGGAACCGCGCGATCGGGAAGCGGCGCCGCCGCAACCCGCGCGTGAACGGGGAAGGTACACGTTGGCGGCGGAAAGAGAAACGGCCCGCGCCGTGGGGCGCGGGCCGTCGTCACTCGCTTGGCCGACGATCAGAGCGCGGCGAGGGCCGCTTCCACCGGCTGTCCGGTGCGGATTCCCTCGTACACCTGCCCCAGCACGTCGCCGCGGCCGAACAGGAGGCGCGTGCGGTCCGCCGTGCCGGACGGAACCTCCATCACCGCCATGCCGCCGCCCGCCAGCCGCTCCAGCAGCGCGGTGAAGAGTCCCGTGGACAGGTGGCTGCCGCGCGGGCCGCCGCCGGCTTCCGCTTCCACCCATCCCGCCAGTTCAAGCGCGCCCACGGCCGGGTGCAGATCGCGGAACTCCAGCGTCCCCCAGCCGCGGTCGCTGAAGAAGCTGGCCGCCGCGCGCCAGAACTCCGCCGGGTCAAGGTGCGCCCACGACACACCGGCAAAGTCGCGCTGCACGCGCTCCTGCAGCGCGCCGTACACCTCCTCGCCCAGCTCGTAGCCCAACTGGCGAAGCACGGTGACCGCCTCCATGGGCTCGCGGTCGCCCACGACGGCGGTGCGCACCGAGGCCAGCAGCGAGGCGGGTACCTGCAGAAAGCGCGCGGGCGCGGCGATCGTGTTCATGGGTGGTCCAGTTCGGGGATTCCGTCCGCGGACTCGGCATCCACGGGGGCGGGGTCGATGGGCGGCGCGTCCGCCGAGGCGGTGCCGGATTCGGCGGATTCGGATTCGGCGGATTCGGATTGCGCCGGCTGATCCGATCCGGCCGGTTCGATCAGTTCGCCCGGCCCGGCCGCCTCAGCCGAGCCGGTCGAGTCAGCCGCGCCGACAGAGTCAGCCGACTTGGCCGCCTTCTTCGGTTTCGGCGATTTGGCCGCCTTCTTCGACTTCGCCGGTTCCGCCGGGAGGAGGGACTCGGCTTCGGCGTTGGCCTCGGCTTCGGCCGCCGCGACCGCCGCTTCGGCCGCCGCCGTGGCGAGCGCGGCGGGAAGGTCCATCAGCTCCGCCTCGGTCAGCTGCGGAACGCCCAGCTCCTTTGCCTTGGCCAGCTTGGAGCCCGCGTCCTCGCCCACGACCAGGTAATCGGTCTTCTTGGTGACGCTGCCGGCCACGCGACCGCCATGGCTCTCGATGAACGCGCCCGCGTCGCCGCGCGTCATGGTCGGCAGGGTGCCGGTCACCACGAAGCTGCGGCCGCTGAACGCGCCCTGCACCGGCTCCGCGGCTTCTTCCGTCATCACCACGCCGGCATCGGCCAGCTTGCGGACGGTCTGCACGTTGCGCTCCTGGTCAAACCAGGCCCGCAGCGCCTCCGCCATCGTCTTGCCGACGCCGTGCACGGTGGCGTACTGCTCCGCCGTGGTTTCCGGCGCCATCAGCCGGTCCATCGAGCCGAAAGCGCGGGCCAGCAGCATGGCGCCCGTCTCGCCCACGTGGCGCACGCCCAGGCCAAAGAGGACGCGCCCCAGCCCGCGCTGCTTGGACTCCTCCAGCCCGGCCAGCAGGTTCTGCGCGGACTTCTCCTTGAACCCGTCCAGCGAAAGCAGGTCGTCCAGCGTCAGGCGATACAGATCGCCCACGTCTTCCACCAGCTTGCGATCGAGGAGCGTCTGCACGGTGCGCTCGCCCAGCCCGCGGATGTCCATGGCGGACCGGGAGACGAAGTGCACGACGCCCCAGTAGATGCGCGCCGGGCAGGCGCTGTTGGGGCAGTAGAGAAGCGCCTCGCCCTCCGGCCGCTCCACCGGCGTGCCGCACGCGGGGCACTCGGACGGCATGGTGAACTCCGCCGCGCGCTCCTGCCCCTCCTCCAGCACGGGCCCCACGACCTGCGGGATGACCTCGCCCGCACGCTTTACGAGGACCTTTTCGCCCGCGCGGATGTCCTTGCGGCGGATGTCGTCCTCGTTGTGCAGCGTCGCCAGCTTCACCACCACGCCGCCGACTTCGACCGGCTCCAGCACGGCGTACGGGTTCAGCGCGCCCGTCCGCCCCACGTTCAGTTCGATGGACTTCAGCGTGGTGACGACGAGGTCCGGCGCGTACTTGTACGCGATCGCCCAACGCGGGTCCCGCTGGCCGACGATCCCCAGTTCGTCCTGCAGGCGCAGCGGGTTCACCTTGACCACCGCGCCGTCCACCTCGTAGTCCAGGTGCGCGCGGTTGCCCTCGAACTCGCGCACGAAGGCGGTCACCTCGTCCATCCCCGCGCAGGGGCGGGCGAGCGGGTTCACCGGCTGGCCCCACGCGCGCAGCGCCTCCAGCAGCTCCCACTGCGTGGCGAAGGGCGGAGACTCGCGCCCGTCCATCTGCACGGCGTACGCAAAGAAGCGCAGCGGGCGCCCGGCGGTGATGGCGGGGTCCAGCTGGCGAAGGCTGCCGGCGGCGGCGTTGCGGGGGTTGGCAAAGGTGGCCTGCCCGTCGGCCGCGCGGCGCCGGTTGAGCGCCTCGAAGCCGGAGTGCGGCATGTACACCTCGCCGCGCACCTCCATCCGCGCGGGCGCGGGCGGGCCGTCCGTGCGCAGGCGCAGGGGGATTTCGCGGATGGTGCGCAGGTTCCGGGTGACGTCTTCGCCCACCGTGCCGTTGCCGCGCGTGGCCCCGCGGACAAGGACGCCGTCCTCGTACGTCAGGGCAATGGCCAGCCCGTCGATCTTGGGCTCGGCCACGTACCCCGCCGTGCACACCTCGTCCACGATGCGGGCGTTGCGCGTTTCCCACGCGGCCAGCTCCGCCTCGTCAAAGGCGTTGTCCAGCGACAGCATGGGCGCCAGGTGCACCGTCTTTTCCAGGCGGCTGGCGGGCTCGGCGCCCACGCGGCCGGTGGGGGAATCCGGCGTGCGCAGTTCGGGATGCGCCGCCTCAAGCTCGCGAAGCTCGCGGAAGAGGCGGTCGTATTCCGCGTCCTGGAGCGAGGGCGCGTCCAGGACGTAGTACTGGTGGTTGGCCCGCTCCAGCGTTTCGCGCAGTTCGGCGGCCCGGGCGGCCGCCTGCGGCGGGGCGGTGTTCATGCAGGCGGGGCGGCGGCCGCTTCGGACTCGGCCTGCACGTCGCCGGACTGCGTGGCGCGCACCACGCGGTTGCGGCCGCCGTGCTTGGCCTGGTACAGAGCCTCGTCGGCCAGCTTCAGCAGCTCCTCGGGACTCGAAGCCACGCCACCGGCCGCCGCGGCCACGCCGCACGACGTGGTCATGCGAACGATGACCGGCCCGTCGCGGTACACGTGCTCCTCCACCGCGGCGCGCACGCGCTCGGCGAACTTCGCGGCCTCTTCCTCGTCCGTGTTGGGAAGGATGACGATGAACTCCTCGCCGCCGTACCGCCCCACCATGTCGATCTCCCTCGCCGTTTCGCGAAGGATGCGCGCCGTCTCGTACAGGATGACGTCGCCCGTGGGGTGGCCGTGCGTGTCGTTGACCGACTTGAACTTGTCCAGGTCGATCATGGCCACCGCCAGCGGCTCTTCGGTGCGCCGCGCGCGCTCGAACTCGTCGTGCAGCAGTTCGTGCACGTGGCGGTGGTTGAAGAGCTCCGTGAGGCCGTCGGTGATGGACAGCTTCTTGAGCCGGATGTTGGCGTCTTCCAGCTCGCGGTTCTTCAGGTCCAGCTCGTCCTGAAGGCGCTTCACGCGGAGCATGGCGCGCATGCGCGCCTCAAGCTCGTTGAAGTTGTACGGCTTGCTGATGTAGTCGTCGGCGCCCGACTCCAGCCCCTGCACCACGTCCTCGGTTTCCGTCAGCGCGGTCACCAGGATGATGGGAATGAAGGGGAGCGCCCCGTTGGCCTTGATGCGGCGGGCGACCTCGTGGCCGTCCATGCCGGGCATCATCACGTCCAGCAGAATCAGGTGCGGCGGCTGCTCGTCCACGCGCTCCAGCGCCTGCGGGCCGTTCATGGCGGTGATGACCTGATACCCGCGCGACGAAAGGCGGGCGTTCAGGATCTCGACGTTGTCCTCCACGTCGTCCACCACCAGAATGCGCATGGCGCCGCCTTCAGGCGCCTCGGGTGCAGCCGTCAAGCCGTGGCCTCCCGCCCGGAGCCGATGAACTTCTCCACCTCGGCCACCACGCGCCGGGGTTCGCACGGCTTGGCCAGGTAGCCGTCGCAGCCCACTTCCTGCGCCTTGGCGCGGTCCGTGGCCAGCGCGTGCGCCGTCAGCGCGATGATGGGAATCTGCGACGTGGCCGCATCGCCCTTGAGAATGCGCGTGGCCTCCCACCCGTCGATCAGGGGAATGCTGATGTCCATCAGGATCAGGTCCGGATGGTCCTGGCGCGCCATGCGCACGCCGTCCTCGCCGTTGCGTGCCTCGATGACCTGGTAGCCGAAATGCTCGAGGATCGTGCGGTAGACGGTCCGATTATCCTCGTTGTCTTCCACGAGCAGGACCGTCTTGCTGGAATCCGCCATCCGAAGGTGCCTCCTGTCCAGTTTGCAGCCCGCTGTCCGCGTGCCGTGGCGCTTCGCGGGCCAGACGATAATTATACCCCCATGCGGGGGCGTGGCAAGCCTGCCCGGCCCGCGCGGGCAAAGTCGTGTCCCGTACCCGGATGGCACGCGCGTTGCCGCCCGGCGGCGCACGCTCAACTCCTTCCTCGTCACCCATGCATTACGAAGAGCAGTCGCGGCGGTTGAACATCCTGGGCGGCTTTGCCCTGGGCGTGGCGTTCGGCGCCGGCGTGGGGCTGGTGCTGCGGCCGCGCGGCGACGCCGGGGCGCACTCCGCCGCCGTGCGCCGCGCCCGCGGAATCCGCGCCCCCGCGGCCCAGGGGCGGCCGGAGCGCGCCGCCACCCGCGGCGCGGCCGGACGCATGGCCCGCTCCCGCTTCCGGCTGTAGCCGCCCGGAACGGCATTCCCCCGCCGGGCACCTCCGGCGGACCCGACCCCAGTCACCGCGCCAGACCCTGAATGCCGACCGATCCCAAGGACCTGGGCCCGCTGTTTCGCGAGATGTTTCCCGACCGGCGGTTCGTGGTGGTTTCCAACCGCGAGCCGTACGAGCACAAGTGGTCGCAGGAAGTGGGCGAGATGGAAGTGCGCCGCCCCGCCGGCGGGCTGACCTCGGCGCTGGACCCGCTGCTGCAGGCGCTGGGCGGCATGTGGGTGGCCTGGGGCTCCGGCGAGGCCGACGCCGCGGCGGTGGACAGCCACCACCGCGTGCAGGTGCCGCCCGAGAACCCCAGCTACACCCTGCGCCGGGTGTGGCTCACGCACCACGACATCCACCGCTACTACCTGGGGTTCAGCAACCAGTTTCTGTGGCCGCTGTGCCACCTGCGCCCCGACCTTACCCGCGTGCGCTCCCGCTACTGGGAGCGCTACCGCCGCGTGAACCGGCGCTTTGCCGACGCGGTGCTGGAAGAGGTGCAGGGAAAGGACGCGGCCATCTGGTTTCAGGACTACCACCTGGCGCTGGCGCCGCTGCTGGTGCGCGCCCGCCGGCCTGACCTGACGCTCGCGCACTTCTGGCACATTCCGTTTCCGCCCATCGACATCTTTCGCCTGGCGCCGCAGGCGGGGTACCTGCTGCGCGGCATGCTGGCCAACGACCTGATGGGCTTTCACCTCCCCATCTTCGCCGACAACTTCCTGCGCTGCGCCAAGCGGCTGGCCGGCGCCGAGGTGGACTGGGAGGCGCGCACCGCCACGCTGGACGGCCACACCTGCCAGGTGGGCGCGTTTCCCATCAGCATCGACATCGACCAGTTCCGGCAGGCGGCGCAGGCCGACGGGGTGGAGGAGCAGATGCAGCGCATCCGCCAGCGCTACGCGCCCAAGGGTGGCGCCATCGGCATCGGCGTGGACCGCATGGACTACAGCAAGGGGCTGCCGGAGAAGTTCAAGGCACTGGAGTTCCTGTGGGACCGGTACCCGGAGTACCGCGAGCGCTTCACCTTCATCCAGGTGGCGGTGCCCAGCCGCAGCGACATCGAGGCGTACGACGACCTTTCGCAGAAGGTGGACAACCAGGTGCGCGAGATCAACGAGCGCTTCGGCACCGGCGACTGGCGCCCCATTCACCTGATCAAGCAGTCGCTGCCGGTGGACCGTCTCGCGATCCTGTACCGCACGGCCGACGTGTGCATGATCAGCTCGCTGCAGGACGGCATGAACCTGGTGGCCAAGGAGTACGTGGCCAGCCAGATCGATGGCAACGGCGTCCTTCTTCTTTCCCTCTTTGCCGGCGCGGCGGAGGAAATGACGGAGGCCACGCACATCAATCCGTACGATCCCGAAGGGTGCGCACTGCGCATCCGCGACGCGCTCACCCTCCCGGCGGAGCTGCGCAAGGCGGGAATGCGGCGCCAGCAGGAGGCGCTCACGGGGATCTACGACTGGATGGACGACCTCTTTCACGCGTGGGGAGGCGCCGCGGCGGGGTCGGCGGCCGCGCGTCCTCCCAGGGCTGCGTCCGGGGACGACTTCGAGAACGACGGCCCGTTCGCGGCCGGCGCCTGGGCCTCGGAGCGAACCTGACCGCCCGGGTCGGCTTCGGGTCACATGGAGGATGAAAAGAATGACGGCGGGAGGATGGGGAGCAATCCCCGTCCTCCCGCCGTTTCTCGTTCCTCCTCCCCATCAGCGCCGCGCGATGAAGCTGCGGACTGATCGACGGGTGTTCTCTCGATTGACGGCGGGTTCTGCGGATGAGGTGCGGGCGGCTTTCATCGCGGAACGCCGCTCTGTTCGTCTTCGCCGGTCGTGGCAACTGCCCTCACGCGGAGGTCGCGGAGGAACTGATCGAGGGGAGACGGATCGAGGGGAGACGGATCGAGGGAGACGGATCAGGGGTGATGGGGCGGGAGGGGCCGGAGCCCGGCGGCCGGTGCTTCTGGCCGGGGGGGCGGAAGGGAGCGGGACGGAGCGGCCGCGGGAGGGGGTCAGTGGACGGGGGTGAAGAGGGCATGGGGCACGCCCTCCGTGTCCAGCAGCGCGGCAAGAGGCTCCACTTCCTCCGGCAGCGTTTCCAGCGCCAGGCTGCACCGGGCGCGCGCCGCGGGCGGGGCGGGAATGACCTCCACCGGCACGCCGTGCGCGGCCGCCACTTCCTCGGCCCAGAGCGCGTGGTGCGTGGTCTGAAAGGTAAAGACGGGCGTCATGGTTCGCGTCCGGAAACGGGAACATGCGCTTGCAAATCGCGGCGGTGTCTTGCGTTGCGCAACATCGGCGGTTACACTCCTCGCACCTCGAAAGCGACCCCATCGTGTGCGGCCCGGCGACAGCCCCGGGCCGCATCTGTCGTCCCCGTCATCCGGGGATGGTGGGGCGGCGGGGCGGCCCGGCGCAAGCGGGAGCATGTCAAGCTTCGTCCCGCTCGCGCGTCTAACACTTCGGGCGTCCCGTGTGTCCTTGCACACTGCCCCGTGCGGACTGGCCGCCGGGACAGGCGTGCCGCCCCCTCCGGGCGGTGCGCGGTGTCGCGCCTTTCACGACAGTGAAAGAGGAGGAGATCGGGCGTTCACGGCCCCGGCGCGGGGGCGGGGAACGCGGGCAGGGCAGGTGTGGGTCATGGAGTTTCGCGGGCCTACTTGGAGGCGCGCGTAAAAACCAGGAGAATGGCAGGATGACTAAACTTCGTGTGCTGCTGGTTGCGGCCCTCGCGCTGGCGCTTGCGCCGGCCGCGGCGTCCGCGCAGGCGGGAAGCATCCGGGGCCGGGTGGTCGAGCAGGGCTCGAACAACCCGCTCCAGGGTGTCACGGTGAGCGTGGTCGGGGGAACCCAGACCGTCGTCACCAATCAGGAGGGCCGCTTTGCCCTCAACAACATTCCGGCCGGCGCGCGTACGCTGCGCGCCACCCGCCTCGGCTACGGGGCCCAGAACCGCACCGTAACCGTGGGCGCCGAGCCCATGGAAGTTTCCTTTACGCTGTCGACGGACGTGCTGGGCCTGGACGAGATCGTCGTCATCGGCTACGGCCAGACGGAGCGCCGCAACACCACCGGCGCGGTGGCCTCCATCCGCCCGGAAGTGACGCAGGACCTGCCCACCCCCACGGTGGCCGAGGTGCTGCAGGGCCGCGTGGCCGGCGTGCAGGTGGAGCAGAACTCGGGCACGCCCGGTTCGGCCATCAGCGTGCGCGTCCGCGGCGCCTCCTCCATCTCCGCCGGCAACCAGCCGCTGTACGTGGTGGACGGCGTGCCGCTGCTGCAGGGCGACTTCTCGCCTTTCGATGAGGACTTCCTGGGCGGCCAGGGCACCGACGCGCTGTCGGACCTGAACCCCAACGAAATCGCCTCCATCGAGGTGCTCAAGGACGCGTCGGCCGCCGCCATCTACGGCTCGCGCGCCTCCAACGGCGTGGTGCTCATCACCACCAAGCGCGGCCGCGCCGGCGAGCGCCCCGAAATCAACGTCAACGCCTACTACGGCGTGCAGGAAGCCTGGCGCCGCCCCGGCTTCACCAACGCCGAGCAGTACGTGAACGCGTACAACACGGCGTGGGTCAACGACGGCCTGGACGAGTACTACGGCGCGCCCACCCTGTTCGACCTCTACGGCTACGAGATCGACCCGTCGGTGGACACCAACTGGCTGGACGAAGTCCTGGGCACCGCGCCCATCTCGCAGACCTCGGCCTCCATCGCCGGCGGCACGGAGCGGTCCCGCTACTTCGTGAGCGGCACCATGTTCCAGCAGAACGGCATCGTGAAGCCGCAGGCGTACGACCGCCTGAACGGCCGCCTGAACCTGGACTTCACCGCCAGCTCGCGCCTGAACGTGGGCACCAGCGTGGCGCTGACCCGCTCGGTCATGGACCGCGCCGCGTCGGACAACAACATCTACGCCCCGTTCCCCAACGCCATCGCCTCCGCGCCCATCGAGCCGGTGCGCCTGGCCAACGGGCAGTTCAACGAGGGCTTCTTCTACACCAACCCGGTGGCGCTCCGCCAGCACCAGGTGGAAGAGCGCAACTTCCACGTGATCGGCAACGCGTTCGCCAACTACACGCTGGCCGACGGGCTCACCGCGCGCGTGACGGCCGGCCTGGACCAGTACGCGCTGAATTCCTACCTGTACTACAGCCCGCTTCTGCCCCCGGGCAGCGGTTCGGGCGGCAGCAGCGTGTCGGCCAACACCACCGCCAGCAAGGTGCTGTTCGAGGGCACCCTGAACTACGCCCGCGACTTCGGCGAGCGCCACGCCTTCACCGGCCTGGTGGGCACCAGCTACGAAGACAACGACACCGAGAGCAGCTCCGTGCAGGGCTCCGGCTTCCCCACCAGCGCGTTCCGCTTCCTGAACTCGGCCTCGGTCATCTCGGCCGGCGGCAACGGGGTTACGGAGTACGGAATGACGTCGGTGTTCGGCCGCCTGTCCGACACCTACAACGACCGCCTGACCGCCACACTGAACGCCCGCGCCGACGCTTCGTCGCGCTTCGGCGCCAACAACCAGTGGGGCATCTTCCCCTCGGCGGCGGTGCTGTACCGCTTTGGCGATGAACTGCTGGAGCGCCAGAACACCATCAGCGACCTGGCGCTGCGCGCCAGCTACGGCCTGACGGGCAACCAGGAAGGGCTGGGCAACTTCGCGTCGCTGGCGCTGTTCAACGGCGGCTACGCGTACGACGACCAGGCCGGCATCGGCCCGTCGCAGCTGGGCAACCCGGACCTGAGCTGGGAAAAAACCACGCAGCTCAACCTGGGCGGCGACATCGCCTTCTTCGAGGACCGCCTGGGCCTGAGCCTGGACTGGTACCGCAAGAGCACCACCGACCTGCTGCTGGCCCGTCCGGTTCCGTTCAGCACCGGCTTCGCCAACATCACCGAGAACATCGGCGCCATCCGCAACACCGGCGTAGAGCTGGCCGCGCGTGCGCAGATCGTTCGCGGGGCGCGCCCCGGCGCGTTCAACTGGACGTCGGAGCTGAACGTTTCGCACAACCGCAACGAGGTCACCAAGCTGTACGGCGGCCAGGCCATCGGCAGCTTCGTGCGCATCGAGGAAGGCAAGCCGCTGGGCTACTTCTACGCCCTGCGCGCCGATGACCTGTTCCGCGACGAGTCCGAGATCTGCCGCGACCCCAGCGGCCAGCAGTGCCTTGCCGAGGGGCTGCACGCCTACCAGAGCGACGGCACCGAGCTGGGCGACGTGCGCTTCCGCGACGTCAACGGCCGCGACGCCGACGGCAAGCTGACGGGGCGCCCGGACGGCATCATCAACGACGACGACCGCACCGACGTGGGCTCGCCGTGGCCGGACTTCCAGGGCGGCTTCACCAACACGCTGACCTTTGGCGGCATCGACGCCACCGTGTTCCTGTCGTTCAGCCGCGGCAACCGCGTGTTCAACGGCGTGCGCCAGTACACCGACAGCCCCGGCGGCTCGGGCGACAACCTGTCCACCCGCGTGCTGGACGCGTACTCGGCCGAGAACCCGGACGGCCGCCAGCCGCGCCTGACCATCAACGACCCCAACGGCAACGGCCAGAACAGCAGCCGCTTCGTCGAGGACGGTTCGTACGCGCGCATCAAGAACGTCGTGGTGGGCTACCGCCTGCCGGACGCCCTGGCTCGCCGGGCCGGCACCAGCCGCGCGCGCATCTACGTGCAGGCGCAGAACCTGGTGACGTGGACCAACTACTCGGGCTTCGACCCCGAGGTGAACTACGCGGGTGACAACAGCGTTACGCGCGGCTACGACTTCTACACGCTTCCGCAGGCGCGCACGATCTCGGTCGGCTTCGACCTGGGCCTGTGAGAATGGGAGAGAGTGGAATGAGAATCAGAAAGATCTCCCTCGGGCTGTTCGCGGCCGCGGCGCTGGCCGCGTGCGACAACCCGCTGGACACGAATCCCACCGCTTCGATCCCTTCGGGCGAGGCGCTCGACACCCCGGAAGAGGTGCGTGTCGCGGTAAACGGCATGTACGACGCGTACTCCGTCGGCGACCTTGACCGCAACCTGCTGGTGTTTCCGGACCTGTACTCCGACAACTTCGGATTCCAGGACACGTACACCTCCGATGAAGAGGTGTCGATCAAGACCATCCGGTCCACCAACACCGGCGTGCGCGACATCTGGGAAGGCGCGTACGTGGGCATCAACCGCGCGAACAACGTGCTGGCCGCGCTGGACGGCGTGGACGGGCTGGACGAGGACGAGGCCGCGCAGTACCGCGGCGAGGCGCTCTACGTGCGCGCGCATCTGTACTTCGTGCTGGCCGAGTTCTTCGGCGGCGTGCCGCTGGTGACGGAGCCCACCCTGGCGGTGAGCGCCGGCAACAACGTTCCGCGCTCCACCGAGGCGCAGACGTACGCGCTGGTGGAGACGGACCTGCGCGAGGCGCAGCGCCTGCTGCTCAACAACAGTCCCAGCCGCCGCGGGCGGGCCACCTGGGGCTCGGCCACCGCGCTGCTGGCGCGCGTGAACCTGTACGCCCGCGACTGGGCGGACGCCCGCACCTTTGCGTCGCAGGTCATCGGCTCGGGCGATTACGAGCTGGTGGACTACGGCGACATCTGGAACGAAAAGAACAGCGACGAGTCGATCTTCGAGCTGCAGTACACGGTGAACGATCCGGGCCCGTTCGCGGGGTGGTTCCTTCCGGACACCGAGGGCGGCCGCGGCAGCTTCGTGGCTTCGCAGTCGCTGCGCTCCATCTACGGCGACGCCGTGGAAGACCGGGAGCTGGACTCGCGCTACCTGGTGACGTTCCTGAACGGCTCGCAGTTCATCGGCAAGTACTTCCGCATCAGCAACGGCGACGACAACTACGTCATGCTGCGGCTTGCGGAAATGTACCTGATCCGTTCGGAGGCCGAGGCCCGGCTGGACGGCAACCTGGCGCAGGCGCGTGCCGACATCGACGCGGTTCGCGAGCGCGCCGGGCTGGCTCCGCTGGACGCCGAGGCGGTGGTGAGCGCGCAGCAGGTGCTGCGCGCCAACCTGCAGGAGCGCCGCCGCGAGTTCGTGGGCGAGGGCTACCGGTTCTTTGACCTGCGCCGCTTCCGCGACGCGCTTCCGGAGATCGGCACCCTGGTGCGTGACCAGTACCGCGCGGATTTCCGCCTGTACTTCCCGCTTCCGCAGGGCGACCTGGACGCCAACCCCGAGCTGACCCAGAACCCCGGGTACTGATTCAGGGCTGGTGGATGGATGAACGAAAGGCGCCCCCTCGCGAGAGGGGGCGCTTTTTTTTGCGAGCTTTTACGGCAACACCGTTTCACGCGGAGGCCGCGGGGGTTCGCGGAGGTCGCGGGGGAAAAGCGAAAGACAGGCGCGATCGCACAAACATCAACGGATTCAACGACATGGCCTCACACAGAGTCAACAGAGTTAAAAGAAAGAACGGGCGGATGGATGAAGGCGGGACCTTCCTCCCATTTCGTTCTTTGTTTCAGTCCTCTCTGTTGACTCTGTTAACTCTGTGTGATGTCCATCTGTTGCTGTTCCCCGCGACCCCCGCGAACCCCCGCGGCCTCCGCGTGAAACGGTGTTGCCGTAGAAACCGGCCCGCGCACCGTGCCGGAGTTGACGCGCCGAGCCGTCCGGGCCAGGATCGTACGATCGATTGTTGACCTTGGAGATGCGATGGCGGAAGAAGCGGAGATCCTGATCGGCGCGGGGGCCAACCTGGGCGACCCGGTGGGGCAGCTTCGCGAGGCCGTGCAGATGCTGGCGCGGACGATCGCCATCCACCGGATCTCCTCGCTGTACCGCACGGAGCCGGTGGGGCACCGCGACCAGCCGGACTTTCACAACCTGGTGCTCGCCGCGCGTACGGTGCTCGCCCCCGAGGCGGTGCTGGCGCAGTTGCAGGCGGTGGAGGCGGCGCTGGGGCGGGAGCGCACCTTCGCAAACGCGCCGCGCACGCTGGACCTGGACCTGCTCGCGTACGGGGAAGTGGTGATGGACACGCCCGCCCTCATCCTGCCGCATCCGCGCATGCACCTGCGCGGATTCGTGCTCCATCCGCTGGTGGAGATCGCGCCGGAGTGGCGGCATCCCGTGCAGGGACATACGGCGCGGGAGTTGCTTTCCTGCGCCTCCGCACTGGAGCGCGTGGAGCGGGCCGGTGCGCTGTTCCACGCGGGGCACCCGCTTGCCCCCGCGCCCCCGTCCGGCTAAGCTCACCTCGCCGGCGATCCCCCTTTCGCGACGCAGGATGGCAGCCGGAGAGCAGTATACGGTCGGGGTGGAGGAAGAGTACCAGCTGGTGGACGCGCGTTCCGCGGAACTGCGCAGCCGCGCGCGGTACGTGATCGCCACCGACTGGACGGGCGAGCTGAAGCCGGAAATGCAGGAGCACACCGTGGAGGTGGAAACCCGGGTGTGCGAGGGAACCAGCTGCGTCCGCGACGACCTGGCCCGCCTTCGCTTCACCGCCGCCATCGCCGCGGAGGCCGAGGGCACCCGCGTGGTGGCGGCCGGCACGCACCCGTTCAGCCCGGCGGAGGGGCACGTCTTCAACCCCGCGCCGGTGTACCAGGCGCTCCGGACGCAGTACCGCAGGCTGGCGGAGTCGCAGGCCATCTTCGGCATGCACGTGCACGTGGGGCTGCCGCCGGGGACGGACCGGGCGCGGGTGTGCAACATCGTCCGCCTGCACCTGCCCGTGCTGCTGGCGCTGAGCGCCTCGTCGCCGCTGTGGGTGGGCGACGACACGGGACACGCCTCGTACCGCTCCGTGCTGTGGCGCCGCTGGCCCCGCTCCGGCGCGCCGCCCCGCTTTCGCGACGACGCGGAGTACGCGGCGCTGGTGCGGTGGCTGACGGACTCCGGGCGCATCGACGGGCCCGGGCGCATCTACTGGGAACTGCGCCCGCACCACGTCTATCCCACGGTGGAGATCCGTGTGGCGGACTGCACGCCCCGGCTGCAGGACGCGGTGCTTATCGCCTCGCTGGCGCGCGTCATTGTCGCGGGCGCGGCGGAGGGCGTGCTGAGGGAGTCGCCGCTCCCCGAGTCGTTTCTGCAGCCGCTGATGAGCGACAACGGATGGCGCGCCAGCCGGCACGGCCCCACGGCGGAGCTGGCGGACGTGGAGCGCGCGGAGCCGGGCACCATCACCGCGGCCGACGCGGCGCTGCGGCTGGCGGAGCGGCTGGCCGGGGTGGCGAAGGAACTGGGAGAAGGGGAGGAGCTGGCGCGGCTGCCGGCGCTGCTGCGGGACGGCGGCGCGGCCGCCGCGATCCGCGCCCGGGCACAGTCGCTGGATGGCGACCTTGCCGCGGTGACGCACTGGCTGGCGGATGAGACCGTCTTGGGCGCGGGGATGGACCGCCGCGCCCGGCTGAGACTCGAGGATACGGTATGAGCACGCCCCACAGGGTCAAAGTTTCTCTTCCCGAAGCCAACTCGCGCGGCTACGAGGTGCTGGTGGGCTCCGGGCTGTTCGCCAGCCTGGCCACCGCGCTGTCGCGGTTCTGTCCGGCGCACCGCTACGCCGTGGTCACCGACGACCGCGTGGCGGAGCTGTACGCCGTGCGACTGTCGCGCATGCTGCACTCCGCCGGGCACCGCACCGACGTCTTCGCCTTCACCTCCGGCGAGGCGCAGAAGACGCGCGAAACGTGGTCGCTGGTGAGCGACGCCATGATGGAGTCCGGATGCGGGCGCGACACGGCGGTCATCGCCTTTGGCGGCGGCGTGCCGGGCGACCTGGGCGGCTTCGTGGCGGCCACGTACATGCGCGGGCTGCCGCTGGTGCAGGTGCCCACCACGCTGCTGGCCATGATCGACGCTTCCGTGGGCGGCAAGACGGGGGTGGACACGCCGGCGGGCAAGAACCTGGTGGGCGCGTTCCATCAGCCGCAGTGCGTGCTCATCGACCCCGAGATGCTGCAGACGCTGCCCGACGCGCACCTGCGGTCGGGGATGGCCGAGGCCGTCAAGCACGGCGCCATCGCCGACGCGGAGTACCTGGACTGGATCGAGGACAACGTCGAATCCCTCCTGGCCGCGGACCCGCAGGCGCTCAGCCGGCTCATCATGCGGTCGGTGGAGATCAAGGCCGAGATCGTGGCCAGCGACGTGATGGAGTGCGGGCCGCGCAAGCTGCTCAACTTCGGCCACACCATCGGCCACGCGGTGGAAACGCTCTCCGGCTACGCGCTGCTGCACGGCGAGGCGGTGGCGGTGGGGATGGTGGAGGAAGCGCGCATCGGCGAGCGCGCCGGGGTGACCGCGGCGGGGACGTCCGCGCGGCTGCGGCGCGTCCTTACCCGGCTGGGGCTGCCGACGTCGCTGCCCATCGACTTTGGCGCGGACGCGGTGGTGCAGCACACGCGGCTGGACAAGAAGGCGCGCGCGGGCCGGGTGGAGTATTCCCTCATCCAGGACTTCGGGCGGCCCTTCATCGGCCCTGCCGGCGTATGGGGACACCCGGTGGCGGACGAAACCGTCGCCGAGGTGCTGGCCGGGGTGGGCAGCCGGGGCTGATCCATCCAACGTCCTTTTCGGCGGGCGGGCGGAAAGCGGCGGGTTCATGACCGGTCCGGGGCGCTGCTCCGGACCGGCTTTCACACGGAAACGGGTTTGGCGGACAACAAAGGACGGCGGAGCCCGGCGCGGCGCCGCCTTGAATACGGCCTGGCGCGCGCGTTGGAGCGGGCGGTCAGCACCCTTCCCGAGGGGATGGCCGACGCCTTCGGACGGCGGCTGGGCGGCACCATCTACCGCCTGGGCCTGCGCCGCGGCGTGGTGATGGACAATCTGCGCCTCGCCTTTCCCGAGCTTTCCGACCGGGAGCGGACCCGGCTGGCGCGGGCCTCCTACCAGCACCTGGGCCGGGAGGCCGCGGCCATGCTGCGGCTGAGCCGGCTGGACCCCGCCGCGGTCGTGGAGCGGACGGTCACGCGCGGGTGGGACGAGATGGAAGAAGCGCTGTCCGAGGGCAAGGGCGTGATGCTCGTCACCGGGCACTACGGCAACTGGGAGATCGCCGCCGCCGCCGTGGCCGCGCGCGGGATCCCCATCTCCGCCATCGTCCGCCGGCAGGGCAACCGCATGGTGGACGCGCGGCTGGATGAGACGCGCAAGCGCCTGGGGATCGAGACGATCCTGCAGAAGGAGGCGCCGCTCCGGGTGCCGCGCGCGCTGCGCAAGAACGGCGTCGTCGGCATCGTGGCGGACCAGGACGCGCGCCGCTCCGGCGTCTTTGTCCCCTTCTTCGGCACGCCCGCATCCACGCACCGCGGCCCGGCGCTCTTTGCCGTGCGCTTCGGCGCGCCGGTGTTCGCCTGTGTCGCGCGCCGTCTTCCGGGGCCCGGCGTGCGCTACGAAGTAAGCGGAACGCGCGTTCCGGTGACGCGCACGGGAGACCTGGAAGCGGACATCCAGACGCTGACGGCGGAGCTGGCGCTGCGGCTGGAAGGCAGCATCCGCGAGGCCCCGGAGCAGTACTTCTGGTTCCACCGCCGATGGAAAACCCGGCCGAAACCGGAACCCGCCGCGCGCGAACAGGGTATCGCTGAGGTTGATGGGCCCGACCCCGACCACGAGAGCTGAGGCTTGATCTACATCTGCATCCCCGCGCTGAACGAGGCGCAGACCGTGGGCGTCCTTCTGTGGCGCATCCGGCAGGTCATGGCCGAGTTCGGGCGGGACTACCACCTGCTCGTGGTGGACGACGGCAGCACCGACGACACGGCCGAGGTCCTGGCCCCCTATGCCCGCGTGCTGCCGCTTACGGTGGTGCGCCACGAGCGCAACCGGGGATACGCCGCCGCGGTCGAGACGCTGGCGCGCGAGGCGGTCGCCCGCAGCACGCATCCCAAGCGCGATTCCGCCGTCTTTCTGCAGGCGGACTTCACCGAGCCGCCGGAAGAGATTCCGGCGCTGGTGCGGCGCATCGAGGGCGGCGCGGACGTGGTGGGCTCCGCCGTGAGCACGGTGGAGGGTGAGGTCACGCGCGGGATGCGCTGGTCCCGCGCCGGGCTTCCCTGGCTGCTCAAGCGCAGCGCCGTTCCGCGGGAGATCACCGACCCGTTCAGCGGGTTCCGCGCGTACCGGCTGCAGGTGCTGAAGCGCGCCCTGGCGGACGTGGAAGGCAAGCCGCTGCTGTCGCGGGCTGGATGGGCGGCGAACGCCGAACTGCTGGTGCGCGTGGCGCCGCACGTGCGCCGCGCCGAGCAGGCCGAGGTGGGGCTGCGCTACACGCGGCGCGACCGCGAATCGCGCTTCCGCCCGTGGGACGCCGTGCGCGAGGCGTGGGCGCTGGCTCGCCTGGCGCCCGGCCGTTCGCGCGCCGTGCGCCCCGCGGAGGAGCGCGACACGCTGGCGGAGCGCGAAGTGCCCGCCGCCACGCCGGACCGCATGTCCGCCGCGGACCTGCGCGCCGCGCGCGACGCCCGCGATGCGCGCCCCCGCACGCGCGCGGCCTCACCGCCGCCGTCCACCGAGGCCGCGGCACCGGAGGCCCGCCCGCCGCGCGAGCCGCGCCCCCGCCGCGAAAAGCCGCCCCGTCCCGAGCCGGCCGTGGATGCCGTCGCGGTGGATGAGGACGCGATCGCGGCTCCGGTGGCGGAGATCGAGGAGATGGACGCGGCTCCGGCCGTGGACGGAGCGGAAGACGCCCCGCGCAAGGCCAAGCGCAAGCCGCGGCGGCGCAAGTCGGCGCGCGCGCGGGCGGCCGCGGCGGAGGGATCGCCCGGCGAGATGGATGCGTCCGGCGCGGATCCGTCGTCCGCGGACGAGTCCGGCGTGGATCGTTCGGAGGAAGGTGGACCGCGGGCGGAGGGCGGCGAGGGTGTCGCGATGGACTCCGCTGCGGCGTTGAACGACGGCTCGGCCCCGGAAGAGGGCGCAGCGCCCGCACGGCGCAGGCCCCGGCGGCCGCGCCGCAGAAAGCCCGCCGCCTCCCGCGAAGGTGGGGACGCGGCGGAGGGGGCACCGGCCCCCGTTCCTGAAAGCGAAGGGTAGAGATGAAGTCATATATCCGTTCCCTGCGCGGCGTTGCGGCCGTTGCGCTCACCGCCGTGCTGGCGGCCGGCGCGGCGGATGCGTCCGCGCAGCAGGCCCGCCTTCCGTTCCGCGCGGGCGAGCTGGCCACGTACCAGGTGAAGCTGGCCGGGGCCTCGGTGGGGCAGGGCACGCTGCAGGTGGTGGGGCTGGAGACCATCCGCGGCGAGCAGACCTTTCACACGCGCATGACCATCAACGGCCGCGTGACGCTGGCCCGCGTGGAAGACGTGTACGAAAGCTGGATCGACACCGACGGGCTGTTCTCGCGCCGGTTCCACCAGAACCTGCACGAAGTCCGCTATCGCCGGAACCGCACGTACGACTTCTTTCCGGAGAACCGCACGTACCGGCGCGAAAACGGCAGCACGGGAACCATTCCCACCAACCAGCCGCTGGACGACCTGTCGTTCCTGTACTACGCGCGTACGCTGCCGCTGGAGGTCGGCGCCGTGTACACGCTGCCCCGCTACTTCAAGGCGAGCGGAAACCCGGTGGTGCTGCGCGTCGTGCGCCGTGAGACGGTGAGCGTTCCCGCGGGGCGCTTCCGCACCATCGTGGTGCAGCCGGTGATCAAGACGGACGGGCTGTTCGGCGAAGGCGGGCAGGCGGAGGTGTTCCTTTCGGATGACGAGCACCGCATTCCGGTGCTCATCCGCAGCCGCGTGCCGATCGTGGGGTCGCTGACCATGCTTCTGCGCACGTTCCGCCCCGGCACCTGAGCCGCCACGAACGTCCCAATTCTGTTGATGATGAGAATCCGCCGCGGGAGCACGTCCCGAGGCGGATTTTCGTTTATCCGTGTGCTCCGTGCCGCGGATGAGTCTGCCAACTGCCGTTTCGCACAGAGGTCACGGAGGATGCACGGAGGACACGGAGGACGGACGGAATGCGCGCGGGGAGACGAGACGCGCCCCCGTTTGTCATCCTGAGCGAGCGGCGATGCCGTACTTTCCGGGTGCGCCAGACCATGCAGCGAGTCGAAGGATCTTGCCACATCGCCAGCCGCGCGCACCCAGGTTCGAGTCTGATCCGTTCCCCATCTGCCGCGCGATCCGCATCCACCGTGGCAGGATCCTTCGACTTCGCGCTACGGTCCGGCGTGTCGGAAGAGACGGCGCCGCGCTTCGCTCAGGATGACAAACTCTGGTCGAGCATCAGGCGCCCACCGCGGCGTGGCAGTGGTCCGCGAAGCGGATGACGGCGGCGTTGAAGCGCTCGGACTGGTTGTAGATCAGCGCGTGCGCGGCGTCCGGCACCATCTGCACCCGCGCATCCGGCAGCGCGCGGGCGATGGACGTGGCGAAGTGGTTGGACACCACGGGATCGCGTTCGCCCACCAGCACCAGCCCCGGCGCGCGCACCCGCCCCGCCGCGCGAAACGCGTCGTGGCTCTTTCCCGCCAGCCACGTGCGCGCCCACCGCACCGGCCCCGCCCGCACGTACGCGTCGGCGATGAACGGCACCAGCGAAAACGGCTCGCGCGGAATGTCCTGCATGAAGCCGAGCGCCTCGTGCAGAAGCCGCTTGCGCCGCCGGTCTCCCGTGGGCGCGGCCAGGATCACCCCCGCCACGCGCTCCGGCACCGCCCCCGCGAACTCCAGCACGGCCTGGCACGAAAGCGAGTGCCCCAGGTACACCGCCGGCCCCAGGTTCAGCGCCTCGGCGAACTTGCGGATGGCGCGGGCCTGCGCGGGAATGCTCAACCCCGCCCTGGGCCCCTGCGTGCGCCCGAAGCCGGGAAGGTCCGGCGCGAGCACGCGATAGCCCGCGGCCGCCAGCCACGCCCCGTTGCGCACCCAGTAGTCCGCCGAGCACCCCAGCCCGTGCACCAGCACCAGCGGCGGCCCCTCTCCCGCGTCCCGGTACCGCATCCACCACGGCCCCGCCTGCACCCGGTGCGTCCCCGCCCACTGCGCCGCCGCGGCGCCCAACCGGGCTCCATCCGTCACTCGCCGACCTCCGTTCCCGCCAGAAAGGCGAGCAGTGCCTGGTTGAAGTCCGCCGGACGGTCCACCATGGGGTTGTGAAAGGCGCCGTCCAGCACCAGCAGCCGCGAATCGGGAATCGCGGCGCGCATCTCCCTGCCGTGCTCCAGCGGGATGATGGTGTCCAGCCCGCCCCACATCAGCAGCGTCTGGTGGCGGATCCGGGGAAGCAGCGGGCGCACGTCGTCCCGCAGAATGTGGCGCAGCGCGCGCATCACCCGCCACGGCCCGGCCGAAAGCGCGTCGCCCACGATGATGGGCAGAAAGGTGGGATCGCCCCACCGCCGCGGGGGCGCCACCTCGTACGCAAAGCGCATCACGTGGCGCGGCGTGAGCGGGCGGGGCAGCCCGGCCGCATCCACCAGCACCAGCCGGCGCACGCTCTCGCCATGGCGCGCGGCCACGTGAATGGCCAGCTGTCCGCCCATGGAGTGGCCCACCAGGTGGACGGGCTCACCCGCCGCGCCGTGCATCCACTCCGCCAGCACGCCGGCCACCGTGGCCACGTCCGGGAGCGAAAACGCCGAGTGCCGACTGCGCCCGAAGCCGATCACGTCGGGAATCAGCACGCGGTAGCGGTCGGCCAGCGCGCGGATGTTGCGCGCCCACCAGCGCGACGAACCGCTCAGCCCGTGCAGCAGCGCCACCGCCTCCTCCCCTGCTCCCGCCTCGGCCCAGTGAATGCGATAGGGTCCGAGCTCCGCCTGGTGCGTGCGCAGGTCCAGGTCGCGCCAGCGGACGTGGCGGCCGGGCTCCTGGCGAATCAGCTGGGGCAGGGTGCGAAGGGGCACTTCCGGGCGCCGCGGGGTATAAGGAAACGTTCGGCTCACCAGAGCCGCGCAACCGATGCAATCAACGGCAGGCAAGCACCGGACCCGCCGCACGGCAGCCGTTTCGCCGGGGGCGGAAATCCGCTATCTTTCCGGGCTATACACAAATGCACGTGTCCGGTCCCTCCGCGGAGGGACGGTGACTCATCTACCCAGGAGGCACATTTGAGCCGTAATCGTGACCGCGCGCCCCAGCGCACCAGCCGCCCCACCGCGCTGGACGAGGCGCGCAACGAACTGTTCGGACATATCCACCGCTGCGGCGTGATGAAGGCTTCGCCCGATCAGCAGCAGGAGTGGATGAAGGATACGGTGGAGTTCCTCAAGGAACGCCATTCCGCGCTTACGGAGCGCGAGCTGAAGGAGCTGGAGACGATCGGCCTGCGCTTCTGCAGCCCGGTGATCTCCAACGCCGCCGACGTGGAGCCCGCGGTCGCGGAAACCCACGAGGACGCGGAGCAGGAGCAGGAGCCCGCCGCGGCCTGACGGCGTTCGCGGCGGGGCAGGGGAGGCGGCGCGGTCCGCCTCCCGTTCGGCCCGCCGCGCGCCGCGGCTCTGCGCCACGGCGCACTTACCCCGGTCCCCCGCATGGATTCCGACCCCGGCAGTTTTTCCCTTCTCTACATTCTTGGGCTGATTGCGGCCAACGCCTTTCTGGTGGCGGCCGAATTTGCCCTGATCGCGGTTCGCCGCATCCGCATCGAGCGCTCCGTACGCCAGGGGAACGCCCAGGCGGCGCGCGTGCTTCCCGCGCTCGACCGGCTGGAGGAACTCGTGTTCGCCGCGCAGGTGGCGCGCTCGCTGGCCTCCGTGGCCCTCGGCTTCTACTCCGTCCGCCTCGCCCACACCTATCTGCTCCCCGTGATGGGGCGCGGCACGGTGCGCATCCTGGGCCTGGCCATCGGCTCCACCACCGCGGTCGCCGTCTTTCTGGCGCTGCTGGGGGTGTCGCTGATGCACGCCACGCTGGGGCAGCAAGTGCCCAAGCTGATCGCCGTGCATCGCGCGGAGTGGATCACCGCCAACCTGGCCGTGGCGCCGCTGCGGCTGCTGGCGCTCGTCCTCACCCCCGTCACCTGGCCGCTCAACTTTCTGGTGCGCGGCATCGTGCGGCTGTTCGGCGTGACCTCCACCGGGTTCCATCCCCTGGTGCAGACGCCGGAGGAGCTTCGCCTGCTCGTCACGCAGCCGCAGTCGGAAAGCACGCCGGGGCAGATGGAAGAGGACGAGCGCGAGATGCTGCGCGGCGTCTTTGAGATCAGCGAAACCGTGGTGCGCGAGGTGATGACGCCGCGTCCCGAGGTCGTCGCGGTGCCGGTGGAGGTGTCGCTGGCGCGGCTGCTGGAGATCGCGACCGTCGAAGGGCATTCGCGTCTGCCCGTGTACGAGGGGACGATCGACACCGTGCTGGGCGTGGTGCTCACCAAGGACCTGCTGCGCGTGGTGCACGAGCGCGCGGGCGACCTGGCCGGTCCGTTCGACGTGCGCGAGATCCTGCGCTCCGTGTACTTCGTCCCCGACAGCAAGCCGGTGGATGAACTGCTTTCCGAACTGCGCGCCGCGTCCGTCCATCTGGCCATCGTGCTGGACGAGTTTGGCGGCACGTACGGCGTGGTAACGCTGGAAGATCTGCTGGAGGAGATCGTGGGCGAGATCACGGACGAGTTCGACGAGGCGGACCCGGAGTTCGAGCCGACGCCGGAGGGCGACGTGCTGATTGACGGCGGCGTGCTGATTTCCGACGTGAACGAGCGGTTCGGGCTGCGGATTCCGGAGGAGGAATTCGACACCGTGGGCGGATACGTGTTCGGCACGCTGGGGCGGGTGCCGGAGGTGGGCGACTCCGTGCTCGTCCGCGGGCAGGACGGGCCCATGACGCTGCGCGTGGAAGAGACGGAGGAGCGCCGCGTGACCTGCCTGCGGCTTTCCGATCCCGCGCCGGCGCAGATGGCGGAAGAAGCGGCGGCGGAGTAGTCCGGCAACTGCCCTCACGCGGAGGCCGCGGGGAGCGCGGAGGTCGCGGAGGGATTCGGTGCGGCGGGCGGGCTCCACGAGCGGCCCCCACCCGGGCCGGCACCACCGGCCCACCCTCCCCCAAAAAAGACTGGGGGAGGGTTGTCGGGGCGGATGCTTCGGCGCGTACCGGCAAGTGCCAGGCGTGAGCGAATGCCGTTGAGCGAATGAATCCGCCGCTCGAACAGCGGGAAGCCCCGACACGACGCCCACAGGCGCCGTTCGGGGCTTCAACTGCGTATGGGACTCGCGACGCCACCGGCGGCACGATCCGCGGAGTCGAATCTGCGCCGTTCGAGGCGCGATTCCGACCGCCGGGCCGAAGCCGCCGGTCGCGCACCGAACCAGCCCCGGCGCTGAGGTCTCCCTTCCCCCAGGGGTTTTTGGGGGAAGGGTCGGGGATGGGGGCCGGCCTCGGTGCGCGCCGAACCCGTCCGATCCGCACCGATCTGGGGTGTGCTCCCTCTCCCACGGCTGTTTGTGGGAGAGGGTCGTCGCGCGCAGCGCGCGGGGTGAGGGCCCAGCCGGGCCGGACCATCCACCGCGCATCATCCCCCCCATCATCCCCATCCCATCCCCATCCCCGAACCCCGACCCGCACACCGAACGCGGCCGGGGCTCCGGGGTATGCAGCGCAGCCGGTTGAGGACCGCCGGCGGGGGATGGAAACAGAAACGCCGCCCCGGGCGGGGCGGCGTGGGATGATGGCGCGGGGCGTGCCGGTTCTACCGCCCGTCGCGAAACACGTTCTCGAACCGCCGGCCCGACGCGGCGGAGGGAACGGCGGCGGACTCGTAGCGGGCAAGGACCCGGTTGGTGACCGTCGTGGAGATATGCTCCTCCATGGGGAGCATCTCGTGATACAGCTCCAGGCCGCGGTCCACGTCCACCTCGCCGCCCAGGAGCTGCATGAGATCCAGCACGTTGGCCACGTGCGTCTCCACGATCGCCTCTTCCGCGCGCGCGGCGGCGATCAGGAGCTTGCGCTTGGCCTCGTTGCTCAGGCGGCGGCGGCGGAGCCAGTCGAACATCGTTCCTCGGGGTCCGGTTCACGTGGGGCGTCGGTACCAATCTCGCCGCCCTCCCGCGCACCCGCAAGGCCGCGCCGGGCCTTGGAGAGTGAGCCCGGTCCGGTGTATATTCGTGCGGCGGCCCGTGCACCTTGCCCGTCGGTTTCCCCGCGCCCCCGTTCCGGGCCGCGGCCCATCCCCCGCCTTTTTGGAAGATCAGAAAGAAGGCTGAATGGGAACGTCATTTCTCAGCTCCGAAGAGTACGACGAGCTGGCCCACAAGTACTACGACACCGGCGACTACGACCAGGCGCTGGACGTGCTGCGGGACGGCATTGCCCAGTACCCGGATTCGGTGCTGCTGCAGGTGGGCCTCGGCTACACCCGCATCGCGCGCGAAGAGTACGCCTGGGCGCGCCAGTGCTTTGAGCGTGCGCTGGAGCTGGATTCGGAGTACGAGGACGCGTGGGTGGGCCTGGGCGAAACGCTGCTCAAGTTCGGCCGGGTAGAGGACGCGCTCAGCTGCTTTGCCCAGATCGACGAGATGGGGCTGGGCGACGACCTGGAGCTCGGCCTCACCGTGGGCCGCGCGCTGTACCGCGAAGGATTGTTCACCGACGCGCGCGCCCGCTTTGCCGCGCTCAGCACCTCGCACGCCGACAGCGCCGAGCTGGCCGCCGCGCGCGGATACACGCTGCACGCCCTGGGCGACGACCTGGGCGCGCGCCGCGAGCTTCGCCGCGCCCTGAAGCTGGACGCTGAGCTGCACGAGGCCCGCATCTACCTGTCGCACCTGCTGCACGACCGCGGCGACCTGCGCGGCGCGCTCACGGAGCTGGAGCAGGTGCCCCCGGCGGAGCACTGGGACACGCTCAGCATCTGGCGCTACATCGAGCTCAAGACGCAGCTGGACGGCGTGACCGAGGACGACGGCTGGTTCGCTCCCTGGCGCGACACGCTTGCGGAGCTGGACGACGAGCCGGATGACGTCGATCATCTCCTGGCCGAAGTCGAGGCGTCGTTCGAGGGCGTGGTGGACGAGCAGGCCGCCGCCGCGCTGGAGCTGAGCGCCCAGATGGACTTCATGATGAAGGTGCTGGGCCCCAACGCGCCGGTCCCCGTGGCGGAGCCGGAGGCTGCGGCGCACCGCATCCGCACCGCGGAGGGGAGCGTGTTCGAAGGCTCGTGGGACGACATCGTGGGCGGAATGCGCGATGCGTGCGGCGAGCCGGCGCTCAGCCTGGGCACCTTCATGCGGCGCGCGGCGCGGCAGATTCACGAACGCACCGGGCGCGACGTTCCGTCCCACTCGGCGGAAGCGTTTCTCAAGGCCAGCGCCCGCATGGGGCTGCTGCGCATCGAGCGTTGATGGCGCGCTCCCCGTCCCCCGCCGGCCGCCCGTGAGCTTCGCCCCCGACAGCATTCTTCGCCCGCTGCACCAGCGCGCCGCCGACGTGGAGCTGCTGCGCGCCGGCCCGGCGCCCGCCGGCGCGGTGGTGCGCGTGGCCCGCGCCGCGGAAACCACGCTGCGCCGCATGCTGCGCGACGACCCCACCGCCCCGGTGGAGCTGCGTCTGCGCGCCCTTTCCGACGACGACCTCCCCGCGCCCGACCTGCTGGGCGAACTGCGCCGCCGCAACCGCCTGCCGCTGGAGCTGGCGGCGGCGGTGCACGAGCTGCAGGGTGCCGCCCAGCGCATCGCCGCGGGGGACGAGCCGCTGCCGCGCGACGGGCAGCTGGCTCTTTCCGTGGCCGAGGGGCTGGACGCGCACGTGCGCGCCCTTCCCGCCATGCCGCTGGAAGACCCGGTTGAGGAGGAAGACGAGCCCCTGCACGGCGAGTCGGCGCAGACCGTACACGCGGTTCCCGCGGAGCGGCGCCGCTTTCCCTGGCAGGCGCTGGCGGCGCTGGCCGTGCTGGTGCTGCTGCTGGTCGTGGTGGTGCGCATGCGGGCGGACGGACGCGCGTCGCGGGGGCTGGAGCGCGCGGAGGCCGCGTACGCCGCCGGCCGCGTAGCTGAGGCGGAGGCGGGGTTCCGCGCTTGGGCGGATGAACATCCCCGCGACCCGCAGGTGCGGGTGTACCTGGCGCGCATCTACCGCGAGGCCGGGCGCCGCGCGGACGCCAACCTGCAGCTCAAGGCCGGGCTGGACGTGGCGCCGGAGAATCCGGGACTGCACACGGAACTGGGATACCTGCTGCTGGACGGCGGGCATCCGGCGCAGGCGGCGGAGCGGTTCCGCACGGCGCTCGGCTTCAATCCCGAGGGGGTGGGGGCGCAGCGGGCGCGGGGCGGGCTGGTGCGCGCGCTGCGCGAAGCCGGCCGCCCCGCCGACGCCGAGCGCGAACTGCAGCAGGCCCCGGCGGAGCTGCGCGCCCTGATGCGCTCCGCCCCGGCTCCCGCGGGATCGTCATCCACCGCGCCCGCTCCATCTTCCGCGCCCTGACCGGCGCACTCACGCACCCCGCACTCACGCACTCCCCCTCGTGGACGCTCTCGACCGCCTGTACCGGCGCGTGTTCGTCGCCCTGACGCGCGACCCGGGCCGGGCGCTCACCATCGGCGACCTGTACCAGGACGTGGTGCCGTACCGCCTGATCCGCGCCGAGCTGGGCTTTGGCGAACTGGCGGAGTACGAGCACGCCCTGCTTCGCCTGCTGAGCGGCGAGCGCGAGTACCTGGAGCTGGAGCGCGCGGACGTGCTGGAGGAGTTTCGCCGCGAGTTGCAGGCGCCCAACCCCATCCTGGGCATCTACCGCGACTACGCGGACGTCCCCGTTCAGCTGAACCCGTTCGCCCAGCCGCCGCAGCCCGATCCCACGGCGCCGCCGGTGGTGGCGGGAGGAACCGCGCCCGCGCCGGCCGCCCGCGCATCCGCCTCCGCGCCCGTGGCCGCCGCGCCGCGGGCGGAGCCGGAGCCGGTGGTGGAGGCGCCGCGGCCGCGGCCGAAGCCGTGCCCGTCGTGCCGCTCGCCGCTGCCCATGGACCGCGACGCGCGCTTCTGCCCGTTCTGCGGCAAGGTGCTGGTTCCCGTGCCCTGCGCGGACTGCAGCGCCATGATGGAACCGGAGTGGAGCTTCTGCGCCACCTGCGGCGCACCCCGCATGGCAAGCGGCGGCGCACCGCCCCCGGGACGCCCGGAACAGCGCTTGCGGTAGCGCGGCCCCGAATGCGGCCCGCCGGGACACCTCCCGGCGGCGCGCGGGGTACGGGGCGGACGGAGCCGATGGGGACGACGGGACGATGGGCGGCGGCGCTGGTGGCGCTGGCCGTGTTCGCGGGATGCGACCGCGACGGACAGAGCAGCGGCGGCGGCGCGGCCAAGGACGGCGACGGGCAGGCCAAGCCGGTCGTGGTGGATTCGGGCCCGCCGGTGGGGCAGCTTCCGCCGGGAGTGACGGCGCAGCAGGCGGGCCCGGGACGCGGCCTGTACCGGCAGGCGTGCGTGATGTGCCACGGCGAGGCGGGCGGGGGGACGCAGCTCGCGCCTTCCATCGTCGACGCCACGTGGACCAAGGGCACCGGTTCGCTGGAGGAGATCGTGGCCGTGGTGACGGAGGGCGTGGCGGGCACGGAGGCGCACCCCGTCCCCATGCCGCCGCGCGGCAACGGCACCTTTACGGATGAACAGATCCGTGCGGTGTCGGCGTACACCTGGTCGCTGGCGCACCCGGCCGCGAAGTAATACGCATTGGATGGATGACGGGCCTCCCGCGCAGACGCGTGGGAGGCCCGTTCGCACATGCGCCGGAACATCGCGCGGCGGTGATGTGTCCCATCCCGCCCCGGAGCCGCGTTCTGCTTCCGGCCACACCGCGGAGCCTCCGCGCCGACCAGCATCCATCGACATCCATGATGCGAATCCATCTCAGGACCGTCCTGCTCGCCCTCGCCGCCGCCGTGATCGCATCGCCTGCCCTGGCGCAGAGGCGCGCGGACCTCGCGCCAGCCCTGCTCGCGGCCGAGGCGGCTCCATCCGCCGTGACTGAACCCGTGGCCGTGCAGCCGGGCGTGATGGATCCGCGGCTGATCGCGCCCGCGGCCGTGGAGCGCCGGGCGGGGGAATCACGAAGTCCGTCGACCGGCACACACGTGGGGGTCGGCGCCCTGGCAGGCGCCGCGCTGGGGCTGGTGGCGACGTTCGCGCAGCCGGGATGCTCCGAAACGGGCTCCATGTGCGGGCTGGCGGCGGTCGTCTTCGTTCCGGCGGGCGCGGTGGTCGGCGGAGGGATTGGCTGGCTGGTGGCGCGCCTGCGCTGATCGTGAGAATGGATCGAAAGACGCCCCGCGCTGAACTCCGCGCGGGGCGTCTTTCATCGACCGGAGCAGCCATCTGCTGGCCGGGCGGGAACGTTGCTTGTATGGTGAGGTGCACCCATTCTCCCGCCGGCGGAAAAAAGGCTGATGCGCGCACCGTTCCATTCCATCTACTCTCACGGCTTCGTTCGCGTGGCCGTGTGCATTCCCAGCGTACGCGTGGCGGACCCCGCGTACAACGTGGAACATACCCTTGGCCTGGCGCGCCGCGCGTCGGAGCAGAAGGCAGCCGTGGCGCTGTTTCCGGAGCTCGGCATCTCCAGCTACACGTGCGAAGACCTGTTTCAGCAGGACGCGCTGCAGGAGGCGGTGCTGGCGGGGATCGAGCGGCTGGTGGCGGAAAGCGCGGAGCTGACGCCGGTGCTGCTCGTGGGCGCGCCGCTGCGCTTTCAGGGACGTCTGTTCAACTGCGCGGTCGCCATCCACCGCGGCCGCATCCTGGGCATCGTCCCCAAGAGCTACCTGCCCACGTACCGCGAGTTCTACGAGACGCGCTGGTTCACCCGCGGGCGCGACGCCGCGTGGGACCAGGTGACGGTGGCGGGGCAGACGGTGCCGTTCGGCGCGGACATCCTGTTCGAGGCGGAAAACGTACCCGGCTTCGTGCTGCACACGGAGGTGTGCGAGGACGTGTGGACGCCCATCCCGCCCAGCACGTACGCGGCGCTGGCGGGGGCCACGGTGATCGCCAACCTGTCCGCCAGCAACATCACCGTGGGCAAGGCCGAGTACCGCCGCGACCTGTGCGCCACGCAGTCTGGCCGCTGCATCTGCGCCTACCTGTACTCCGCCGCCGGCCCGGGCGAAAGCACGACGGACCTGGCGTGGGACGGCCACGCGCTCATCTACGAGCAGAACGACCTGCTGGCGGAATCGCCCCGCTTCGCGGACGAGGAGCACATGATCGCCGCGGACGTGGACCTGGAGCGGCTGCTTCAGGAGCGCTCGCGGATGAACACCTTTCAGGACTCCGCCGGGGACCACGCGGACCGGGTGCGGGCCATGCGCCGCATCCCGTTCCACTTTCCGGTGCCGGCGGGTGACATCGCGCTTCAGCGCACGGTCGGCCGCTTTCCGTACGTGCCGGACGACGCGGCCGTGCGCGACGCGCGGTGCTACGAGGCGTACAACATCCAGGTGCACGGGCTGATGAAGCGCCTGGCGGCCACCGGGATCAAGAAGATCGTCATCGGCGTGTCGGGCGGGCTGGACAGCACGCAGGCGCTGATCGTGGCGGCGCGCACCATGGACCGGCTGGGGCTGCCGCGCGAAAACATCCTGGGCTACACCATGCCCGGCTTCGCCACCAGTTCATCCACCAAGGGCAACGCGTGGGATCTGATGCGCGGGCTGGGGATTACGGCGGCGGAAATCGACATCCGCCCGTCGTGCCTGCAGATGCTGCGCGATATCGGGCACCCGTTCGCCAGCGGGGAGCCGGTGTACGACGTGACGTTCGAGAACGTGCAGGCGGGGGAGCGCACGTCGCACCTTTTCCGCCTGGCGAACCTGCACGACGGGCTGGTGCTGGGGACGGGCGACCTGAGCGAACTGGCGCTGGGATGGGCCACGTACGGCGTGGGCGACCACATGTCGCACTACAACGTGAACGCGTCCGTGCCCAAGACGATGATCCAGTACCTGATCCGCTGGGTCATTCACAGCGGCCAGTTCAACGCGGAAACCGGCCAGGTGCTGCAGCGCATTCTGGATACGGAGATTTCGCCGGAGCTGGTGCCAGGCGGCGAAGGCGAAAGCGCGCAGCCGGCGCAGAGCACGCAGGAAAAGATCGGCCCGTACGAGCTGCAGGATTTTACGCTGTTCTACGTGACGCGCTTCGGCTTCCGGCCCAGCAAGATCGCGTTTCTGGAGCTGCACGCCTGGGGCGACCGGGAGAGCGGGGGATGGCCGGAACTGCTTCCCGCGGAGCGCCGCAACCAGTACGACTTGGCCACCATCAAGCGGTGGATGGAGGTGTTTCTGTGGCGCTTCTTCAAGATCAGCCAGTTCAAGCGCAGCGCGGTGCCCAACGGGCCCAAGGTGGGCAGCGGCGGATCGCTGAGCCCGCGCGGCGACTGGCGGGCGCCCAGCGACTCGGAGGCGACGGTGTGGCTGGATGAACTGCGGAACGCGGTTCCCTGAATGCGGTTGCGAAAGGCGGGGCCACGGGTTGGCCCCGCCTTTTGTCTGTAGTCCAGGAGGAGCGTCGCGCGTGATTTGGCATGGATGAAAAGCTGAACGGGCCGGCGGAAACGGTCGTGCGTGTCGCGACGTTGGCTCGGCGGGAAGGTAGATCCTTCGTCGGCGCCACGGTTCGGTGTGCACGCAGGTGCGTCCGGCGCCTCCTCAGGATGACATGTAGTTGCGGGGATGCCAGTTACCACGCCGCAGGCGTCATCCTGAGAGAGCGTGCGCCGCCCCTTCCGCCGCGCTGGACTGTGCGCGACCGAGAGATCTGCTCTCCGCGGAGCCAAGGCCGCGACCGGCACCGCCGTTCTCGTGGGAGGACCCGCGTTGGGTCGCCGTCCTTTGGCAAACGAAATACCGGCCGAAATCGCATGTTTGTTTGCAGAGGCGGGGCACAACCTTTCCGCTAGGATTCAGTGACTACTCTGAAAAAGTTCGAGGATTTCGCGCGCCACCGCATTACCTTGTGATTGCGCGGCCATGCCGGTCGCAGACTGGACCCGTTACGAGGAGGAACTGATGTCGGTAAAGAACAAGGCCGCGTACCAGGAGGCGTACCAGCGCGCGGTAGAAGGCAAGTCCGGCCGGTCCATCGGAACGCTGCTCACCGGGCTGTTCGAGGACCACTACAGCCGCGAATCGCGCGAGCAGGGAACGCGCGACGGGCTCGCCGCCCGTGAGAGCCTGGCGGGGCAGCCCGCGGCAGGCACGCCCCAGGCCTGACCATCACGGAAGGGCGGAGCGGGGCCGCGGGTTCACGCCGCGGCCCCTTCTTCCGCACGCCCCCAAAGTCCGTCAGCGCCCCGGCCGCCCGCCCCGCATGGCGCGGGTGAGCACGCGGTCCAGCGCGGCGGCAAAGGCCTTTTTTTCCCGCTCGCCGTAGGGACGGGCGCCGCCGGTTTCCACCCCGGCGCCCCGCAGCCCGTCCATGAAGTCGCGCACGGCCAGGCGCTCGCCGATGCTGTCGGGCGAGTACTCGTCGCCGCGCGGGTCGATGACGAATACCTGCTTCTCCACCAGCGCCGCGGCCAGCGGAATGTCGGCGGTGACGGCGACGTCGCCCGGCTCCGCCGAATCGGCGATGTGGCGGTCGGCCACGTCGGGGCCGCCCTCCACGCGTACCGCGCTGATGAACGGGTTGCCCGGCGGAAGCGGCAGCCGCTGGTTGGCGACGAGCACCGTCTGCAGCTCCAGCCGCCGCGCCGCGCGGAACACGATCTCCTTTACGTCCCGCGGCGCCGCGTCCGCGTCAATCCACAGCTTCACGACATCTCCCGTTCCACAGGTCCGTCCTCGCGCGCGAGCCGCAAGATACCGCGGCCGGGGCGCCGCCGCCCGTGCGGGGGCGCAAGCCCGCGCGGCGCGCGGACATCGGTCAGGTGCACCGTAGACGGATCGGCGTGCGCGGTGCTATCGTTGGGGGTTCCCGGAACGCCGTCCGCGCGCGTTCCCCCGCGGCGCGCGGCGCCGTTGATGAACCCGACCCGAGTACGATTCCCATGAACAAGCTGATCCGCCGCTCCCTGGCCCTGCTGGCGTGCGCGCTTCCGATCGCCGCGGCCGCGGCCTGCGACGGCGACGTGACCTACTCGTCTCCCGTCATCGAAGAAACCCAGTTCGCTTCGTCGCTGGGCGTGAACCTGGCGGCCAGCACGCGCACGGGCAGCGGCATGTACTACCGCGACATCACCGCCGGCACCGGTGTGGCCGCGGCGGCGAACGACACGGCGTACGTGCACTACACCCTGTGGCTGGCCAGCGGGCAGCAGGTGGACACCAACGTGGGCGGGCCGGTGTTCCCCTTCATCCTGGGCCGCGGCATGGTGATTCAGGGCTTTGACGAGGGCGTGGCGGGGATGAAGAAGGGCGGGCAGCGCCAGCTGATCATTCCGCCTTCGCTGGGCTACGGGCGTTCGTCGCGTCCCGGCATTCCCGGCAACTCCATCCTGGTCTTCAACGTTCTGGTGGATTCGGTCAAGTAAGCGGTCTCGCCGGATGAACGAAGGGGCGCGGAGAATCATCTCCGCGCCCCTTCTTCATCATTCAGGCGGATGTGCTGTTCTGATGGGTCTGCTCATCGCCGGACTGTGAGGCCCCTCCCCCGGCCCCTCCCCGTGCAAACTGCGCACGGAGAGGGGAGAACTGCAACGTCCTCACGTTTCGGACGGTCCGGCGCGGCCGCAGGCAGCCCTCACCCCCCGGCCCCCTCTCCCGCAAGCGGGAGAGGGGGAGACCTCAGCGCGCGGGCGGGCAGCGGGTCGTTCCGCCGTCGTTGTCTCCGGTGACGCACCGCATCGGTGAGGCTCCAGGCGGTCACCTGCTCGCACGGACGTGCCCGCGCCGCGGGACATTCCGATCAGCACGCGAATCAGGCGGACCAGGTGTCGATGATCTTGAGCGCCTCGGGGGTGCGGTCCGCGGGGGCGTGGGGATCGCCGGCAAGCGCGGCGACGGACGCCATCTCGTCATCCGCCAGCCGGAAGCCGAATACGTCCAGGTTTTCTCGGATGCGCGACGGGGTGACGGACTTGGGAAACACGATGTTCCCTTCCTGAATCTGCCACCGCAGCATCACCTGCGCGGGCGTCCTGCCATACCGCTCCGCCAGGTTCACCAGCGTGGGATGATCCAGCCCCTGGCCCTTGGCGATGGGGCGCCACGCTTCCGTGGCGATGCCGTGCTCGCGGTGGTAGGCCACCAGTTCGCGCCGCGGGTGGAACGGGTTCAGCTCCACTTGGTTCACGGCGGGGACGATGTCCGAGCGCTCCGCCAGCCGCGCAAGCTGCGCCCCGGTCATGTTGGATACGCCGATGGCGCGCGTCTTTTCGCCCGCCATCAGCTCCCCAAGCGCTTCCCACGTTTCCACGTAGCGGTCTTCCGGCGGGATGGGCCAGTGAATCAGGAACAGGTCCACGTAGTCCGTCCGCAGCCGCCGCAGGCTCTCGTCCAGCGCCCGGACGGCTTCCGCGCGGCCGTGGCGCCCGTTGTCCAGCTTGGTGGTGATGAAGACGTCGGCGCGCGGTACTCCGGACGCCTGCACCGCCTCGCCGACCTCGGCCTCGTTGCCGTACATCTGCGCCGTGTCGATGTGGCGGTAGCCGGCGTCCAGCGCCATGCGCACGTACTCCGCCGTGCGCGCCGGCTCGATCTCGAACACGCCGTAGCCCACCTGCGGAATCTGGACGCCGTTGTTGAGCGTGACGCGGGGAATGCTGGTCATGTCTCGCGGATGATCATCACGGGGTTGATGCGCCCGGGGCCGCGCACCGCACCTTTGCGCGAACGCCGCCGGGTGCCCGGAACAAGCCGCGAATCCCTGCGATAACCGCGCCCGTCATCCACCGAACCGGATGGACGTTGCAGGGAGGCGCGGCCGGAGCGCGCGGGCCTTGAAAGGATGTTTCCCGGCCACTAGGTTGCGTCCCGCTCAGTTCACGCCCGAAACGTTCTTTTCGCGCATCCCTTTCATCCTCGCTCCCCGCCCATCATGCCGCTCGCGGAAACGCCGCCCCGCGTTCGCTTCATCGAGCACGCCGGTGCCCGCATTCTGCTCATCGACCTGTCGCACCTGCAGAACGAGGCCGACATCCTGGAGCAGATTGAGCGCGTGCGTGAACTGGTCGCGCGGCAGCCGCCCGCCTCGGTGCGCACGCTGAGCAACGTGACGGGGGCGCGCTACTCGCCGCCCGTGATGGACGCGCTCAAGAAGCTCACGGTGCACAACAAGCCGTACGTGACCGCCGCCGCCGTCGTGGGGATGGCGGGCGTGCACAAGGTGCTGTTCCGCGCCGTGCTGCTGTTCAGCCGCCGGGTGATGGAGTCGTTCGATGATCTGGAGCCCGCCAAGGAGTGGCTGGCGAAGCAGTCGTAGGGCGGACCGGCGGGCGTTTGTCTTGCGTACGCCGCCCGCGTGACGCCTCCGCGGGGGAGGGGTCCGGTACCCGGCCCGGCAGGAGTCAGGAGAATGGCGGAAGCCAAATCGGGAGATACCGTCCGCGTGCACTACACGGGGACGCTGGATGACGGAACCGTGTTCGACAGCTCCGAAGGGCGCGAGCCGCTGGAGTTTACGCTGGGCACGGGGCAGGTGATCGCCGGCTTTGACCACGGCGTGACGGGAATGCAGCCGGGCGACGAGCGCACGGTGGTGATCCCCGCGGCGGACGCGTACGGCGAGGCCCGCGAAGAGCTGGTTCTGCAGGTGCCGCGGTCGCAGTTTCCGGAGGGCGTGATCCCGGAAATCGGCCGCAAGCTGCAGATGAGCGACGGGCAGAACACCTTTGTGGTGACCGTGGCGGAGGTGCGCGACGACGTGGTGCTGCTGGACGCCAACCACGACCTTGCGGGCAAGCAGCTCACCTTTCGGCTCACGCTGGTGGACATCGGCTGAGCGGGCGGGTGGATGGGAAACGGAAGCGCATCCGGTACGCCGGATGCGTTTTTTCGTTTTGACGACGAGCGGATGGGAGAACGATGGTGCGGAACGGGCAGTGGGGGTGGCCGCCGGCGGGGGCCCTCACCCCGCGCGCTCCGCGCGACGACCCTCTCCCACAAACGGACGTGGGAGAGGGAGCACACCCCAGTCCGGTGCGGAGGGCGGCGGATTGTGCTCGTCGCCGCGCGATGGCGGTCAGGCTGGCGGCGCGGCGGGGAGGGGGAAGGCGGCGAGCAGGCGGGTGCGGCCGGCGGACTGGTACCAGTCGCTGAGCGTCAGTTCCAGCGTGGCCACGATCGTCGCGCCGAACGGGCGCTGGCGGGCGGACTGGAGCGCGTCGACGAAGCGGGCGGGATCGCGCAGGGGGGCAGTGAAGCGTACCATCGTGGTGTGCGCGGTCCGCAGGCGGTAGCGCGCGTCCAGCCCGCCGGCCAGCCCGCGCGCGGCCAGCGACTCCCGCAGCCCCGCGCGCAGGCGCTCCAGCGCGTCGTCACGCGGAAAGCCCCGGGCCAGCACCGCGGCGGGGGAAAGCGTCACGCCCGCGGCGTCGATGGTGAAGTGCGCCGCGCGGCCGACCGCCTCGGCGACGGCGGCGCGGAATCCATCCACCTGATGCATCCGCTCCTCGTAGTCCACCGTCGCGGAGATCAGGGAAAGCACGGTGATGTGCAGGTCCGCGGGCGGATGGTAGTACTGGTCCGGCTCCAGCGCGCGCAGTTCATCCATCAGCGCGCAAAGTTCGCGCGTGACGGAATCCGAGGGGCGGGCCAGGAGCGTGACGCCGCGGCGATGGTCATCGTCCTTGCGCGCCGCCCACGCATCGAGCGCGGCGCGGCCCGCGCGCACCTCCGGGGCGGCGGCGTTCCAGAGCGCGTCGTAGCGGGCGGCGAGTGCGGAATCGTGCATGGCGGCGAAGCTATCGCGGGCACGGGGAAGGTGGCAACGGCCTCGCGACTCGTCCGTACCGCCAACAGTCTTGCTCTCCGCCGCGCGGAAGCGAAGATTGGCGTTCGGGCCCCAACCACGCGGAGCGGCATGCCGGAACTGTTCGGTTTTACCCTGCTGGCGGTAAGCTCCATCCTGGTGATGGTGGACCCCGTCGCGGCCATCCCCATCTACATCAGCAACACCGCGCACTACGAGCCGGCCCACCGCGCCGCCGTGCTGCGCCGCGCGCTGGTGACGGCGCTCGTCGTCCTGACCGTCTTCGGGCTGCTGGGCACGGCCATCTTCCGCCTGTTCGGCATCACCACCGAGGCGTTCCGCATCACCGGCGGCATCATCCTGTTCGGCATCGGGCTGGAGATGCTGCAGGCCCGCCGGTCGCGCACGCGCACCACGGAGGAGGAAGAGGAAGAGGGCGGGCAGAAGGAGGACGTGGGGATCATCCCGCTCGGCATTCCGCTGCTGGCCGGGCCGGGCGCCATCACCACCGTCATCACCCTGCTGGCCCAGGCGGACACGATGCCCAAGCGGCTGATCGTCTACGCCGCCATCGTGGTGGTGCTGCTGATTGCCTGGGTGGTGCTGGGCTTGGCGCCGCTGCTGGTGCGGCGGCTGGGCACCACGGGGATCAACGTGATCGAGCGCATCATGGGGCTTCTGGTGATGGTGATCGGCACGCAGTTCGTGGTGGACGGGGTGCGCGCGGTGGTGCTGGACCTGGTGGTTCGATCGCGGGGAGGATGACGGATGATGCGTGAACCGTGGGACGAGGCGGAAACGCCCGAAGAGCAGGCCGCGCGGCGGGATGCCTACCGCCGGCTGGCGGATGCCGCGCGCCGCGTGGGCTTTTCGCTGGAAAGCCTGAGCCACATGCTGCGGCAGGTGACGCACAACGAGGTGGAGACGCGCCGCTTTCTGAGCGAGCAGGTGTACGGCGTGCCCGACGCGCAGCTGGACAGCTACCTGCGCGCGCGCATGCCCGGCGGAGACGCGCCGAAGTAGCGCGGCGCCAGCGGGTTGCGGCGGGCGTGGCTTGCCTCTTGCCCGTGCGGGGTGCCATGGCAGAGTACCTGAACCAACCCGAACCGTCCTCTCCGGACACCCCCACGTATCCGCCGCGCGGACGCCGGTCCATGGCGCGCGTGGTGGAGCGCAACGTCCGCGCGCTGCTGGAGCGCCGCGCGGAGGAGGAGCGGGCCAAGACCCGCTCGGAGCGCATCGCGGACGGATTTACGCGCTTCGCCGGGAGCATGCCGTTCGTCTACATGCACCTGGCCATCTTCGGCTCGTGGATCCTGGCGAACACGGGGTGGATTCCCGGGCTGCCCAAGTTCGACCCCAGCTTCGTGATTCTGGCGATGGTGGCGTCCGTCGAAGCCATCTTCATCAGCACCTTCGTGCTTATCAGCCAGAACCGGATGGCGGAGCTGGCCGACAAGCGCGCCGACCTGGACCTTCAGGTAAGCCTGCTGGCGGAGCACGAGATCACCCGCACGCTGGCGCTGGTCGCCGCGATGGCGGAAAAGATGGGGATTGAGGATGCAGTCGATCCGGAACTGGACGAGCTTTCGCGCGACGTGCACCCCAACCGCGTGATGGACAGCATCGAAAAGAACGCGCAGTACTTTGCGCGCCACGGCGGCCCGCGGCTGCCCTGACCCGCGCGGCGGATGGAAAACGGCCCCTCTCCCGCGCCGCGGAGGAGGGGCCGTTCTGCATCCGGAGAGGCGCGTCCGCGGATCATCCACCGCGGCATCCGCGAAGCCGCGCAACCGTGACGTTTCGCTCGGCACCACGTTTCTCCGGGCGCCGATTCTCCACGCCGGCGTCGATCATCCTGCCCAGCCCGACGATCCGCATCCAGACGGGCGCACGACCGGTCAGTGCGCGGCCGGAACGCCGCGCGGGGACGCGGGCGGCGGCGCGTGGATGGGGACACCGGCGGCCGCGCGCCGCTTGACCATGCGGATGGCACAAGCCAGCCCGCGGCGCGCGCACAGCCGGTCGAAGCGCGCGCCGATGCGCGCCTCGGAGGCGAGGCCCCAGCGCGCCACGCGGTCGCGGTACACCGGCATGTCCGCCGGGTGCGCGCGGCGGAAGGCAAAGAAGTACGGGCTGCACACCTCCTCCAGTTCGCGCGCCCGCGCATCGTTCGCCGGGGCGCATTCCGCGCCACCCGCCTCGTCGTCCATCCACCGGCGCCAGTCGCCGGGCTGCACGGCGAGCGCGCGCCAGTCTTCGGCGTGGCCCACCAGGCACCGCGAGCCGTCAGGCTGCACCACCGAGGCCAGACACCACTCCTGCGCCTGGATCAGCCGGTCTCTCGCGCTCACCGGCAGCGCGTCGATGTATCTCGCCATCCATCCCATCGCGTCCTCCCCCGCCATGCGTGGGCGGGCGGCTCTTGCGAGGACCGTTCCACCGGGCGCGCGTCTGCCGGGCCGCGGGGGACGTGCGGCGCGGGATGGAGCGGATGCGCCCGGGGACGCGATGACCACCCGCCAGGGCTGAACGGAAGCGGCGGCGGCTTCGGCGATGCGGGTGCGTCCCCGCACGCCCGGTCTCACCAGAGCGGGGGAGGAAAAAAGGCCCGGACCGCAGACGCGGCCCGGGCCCTTTTCGTCATTCAGACTGCTGATCCGGCGTCATGGGGGGCGGCACCCTCCCCGGCCCCGGAGCGCCGTCAGTTGTGGGTGACGGTGCCCACGACGCTGCCGCCCGGCGCCACGGTGTAGGTGCCGTCCACCACCACGGAGTACCCGTTGGTGTTGAACGTCCCCTCCACGCGGAAGTCGCCCATGATGCGCAGATTAGCGCCCGCCGTCGTGTTGCCCACCGTGAGGTTCTGGTACGGGAGCGCGGGGATGATGCCGCCCCCGAAGTGGGTCCGGAGCACCTGGTACGATCCGGGGAAAACGGTCAGCGTGGCGCCGCCGGTGGTGCCGATCACCAGGCCGGGCAGGTTCACCAGCCCGTTGGTCTTGAGCCGGTTGCGCGTGGACAGCGTATCCGACCCGGTGATGGGCGCGCCGTTGAGCACGTCCACGATGATGACGTGAAGGTTCTGGTCCACCCGCAGCCCGCCCGTGTTTTCAATACGCAGGTTCACCAGCCGGTTGCCGTCGCCTTCGCGCGAGTCGATCAGGTTCACGCGCTGCTGCGCCGGCCCGTTCAGAACCGTCACGTGGGCGTTCAGGGGACGGACGCTTCCGCCCGTCTGCAGAATGTCGCCGCCCACGAGCAGCACTCCGAGCTCGCCGCCGATCCCGCCCGCGCTCACGAAAACGTTGCCCCGTACGTCGAGTGAGTCCGCGCCCGTGGACCCCGGCCCGCCCACGAAACCGCCCTGGATGTAGGCGTCGCCCGCCACCCGCAGGTCGTTTCCGCCCAGAATCAGCCGCGCGCTCACGAGCCGGATGTCGCGCGCGACCAGCACGTTGCCCGACAGCCTGGGTTGCGCGACGCTGGTCGCGACCTCCAGTTCGGGAAAGCGCCCCGAGATCCGGGCCACGTAGCCGACCGAGGATTGGTAGCGCACGGAACTGGTGTCGGCGTTCATCCGCACGACGCCGGTGCCCGTCACCTGCCCGCTCACCAGGGCGTCCGAGCGCACCGACATGCGGGTGTTCAGCTCCAGCGTGGCACCGGTGTTCACTACCAGGCGGCGCACCTGCGTGACCACCGAGGCCCGGGGGGAGCGCGCCGTCACCGGCACCACCACACTGTCCAGCACGGTGGGGACGCCCGCCGGGGCCCAGTTGCCGGCCGTTTCCCACACGTCGGAAACGGCGCCGGTCCACACGCGGGTAAAGCCGCGGGTGGCGGTAATGATCTGCGCGTGAAAGACCACGCGGTTCTGCGAGGCGGCGGACGGGGCGATCACTTCCACTGAGTCGGCACCGCTGCCCAGGGTCCACGACGCCTCCACCTCACCATTGGCGTTGGTCACCGTGGTGACGTTCAACAGGCTTCCGCCGGTGCTGCCCAGAATGCGCCAGCGCGCCACCACGCCCGGGATGGGCGCCCCGTTGGCGTCGGTGATGCGCACGCGCAGCGGGCTGGCCAGCGGCTGGCCCGGCGCGCCGGCCTGGTTGTCACCCGAGGTGACGGCGGTGGTGAACGGACCCGCGGGGTTGGCGCGCACCCGCACGGAGTCGGCGGCAAATCCGCGGTCAGCCGCGTGCTGCACGACGACCCAGGTGAGCCCCGGGGTCACGGGCTGGAGCGTGCCCGTGGCCGCGTCCACCCGCAGCACGGCCGGGTTGCGGCTGGTCCAGCGCAGCGGCGCCGCCACCGGGAAGCCGTAGGGGTTCAGCCCCTGCGCCGTGAGCACGTCCGCGCGCCCCACGGCGGTAAAGATGCTGTCCAGGTCGGCCGCGATGCTTCCGAACTCCTGCGGAACGCGCGTGGCCACCATCAGGTCCAGCGTAAAGGTGGTGGCCCCGTTCAGCGCGAAGCTCCACTCCTGCGCGCGCGAGGTGGCGCCGGGAGCCAGATCGCTCGTGAACTTCTCGTACGGGCGCGCCACGTCGGAGCCGAAGGTGGCGGTGCCGCGCGGGTCGATCCACACCACGCCGTTGGTGGGCGGGGTGCGCATGTACACGTAGACGCCCTTGTGCTCCGTGCCGTCGAAGCCCAGGACCTTGTTGGTCAGGTTCTTCAGGGTGACGTTGGCCGTCAGCACGCCGTTCTGGCGGGTGACTTCCGTCATGGCGATCTGCACGTACGGCCCGTCGCCGTCCAGGATCACATCGCCGCGGCCGGCGGGGGCGCCGCAGGTGGCGCTGGACTGGTCCGCGCTCAGGGTGCACCGTACGCCGGCGAGCGTTACGGCCTCGTCCGTCTCGGGCGAGGCGGTCGGCGTCTGGTCCGCGCACGCCGCCAGCGACAGGCAGGCCGCCAGCAGGGACAGTCGGGCGAATGGGGACATGGCGTTTTCTGTGCGGATGCGGTGACCAAGCCGTGCCGGGCCGGAGATGGCCTGGCGGGCGGGATGACGGGTGGATGGCTGCAGCCCGCGGAGAAGCGGGCGTTCCCGGCGGATCAGGGGAATACGCTTTGATCCGCCGCGTCCGGAGTCGCGGGAAGATGAAACAAGATGCGGCGAACCGGGTTCTGCGCAGTGAACCTACCACTGGTCCACGTTGCAGGCGAACGATTTCGCGGGACGGATTTCCGCCCTCGCAGCTCGCGACGTCATTTGTACCGGCCGCTGCTTTCCAGAGGCGCGGCGGATGCAGAGGGAATGCAGAAAGGCCCGGACCGCGTGTGCGGTCCGGGCCTTTCGCCAGTTGCCCCCCCAGGGATCGAACCTGGACTTTCCTGAGTCAGAGTCAGGCGTGTTGCCAATTACACCAGAGGGCAGAAAGCGCCGGGTTTTCGTGTTCAGCAACCCGTCCCGGCGGCTCACAACCAAAAGTAATATCCTCCGCTCCGGTGCGCAAGTGGGGGCTGCCATGGTGTTTGACTCCGGATGAAATTCCAATACTTCGCATCTTCTCCGGATCGTCCCCGCCCCGCCAGGACGGCGTTTCGGCGCGGCAAGAGAAGCGGACTAGGCCGATCGACCGATGGCCGGAGGAACTAAGGATGCCGAGGTTTACCCCGTCCCTGAATACCGGGATTCGCCAGCGCCCTCCGATTTCCGGCGGGCGAGCGAGCACAAACGGGAGTTCGCTGCATGAAACGCTATCTGCTTTCCGCGTGCGCCTTTGCCGTGTGCGCCGCATCCGCGGTGCCCGCCGGCGCCCAGACGCGCATGGACACGCCCCCGGCCGTGATCTCCGCCAGCCTTCAGCCCGCGGTATCGTCCGGGGCCCGGGCGACGGACGCGGCGTGGGAATCGGGACGGTCGCGGGTGAGGGCCGGCCGGGTGGTGGGCGGCGTGCTGATCGGGGCCGGCGCCGGGGCGGTGGCGGGAGGGCTGCTGGGCCGGTTCGCGGTGACCGACGACGATGAAGATTGCCAAGACTGCCTCCTGGACTTCAACGCCGACGACCGGATGGCGATGGGCGCGGTCGCGGGCGCCGGGGTGGGCGCGGTCATCGGCGGCATCGTGGCGATCGCGACGGGTGGGAAGTCGAGCCGGGCGCCTGTGGCCGTGTCCCGGGCGCCCGCCGGCGGAACCGCGGTTTCCATGCGCCTCACCTTCTGAACGCAACCGGTCCGGCGCGGCTGGACGGCGCCGGATCGGGCTCCTGCACTGCAAGTAGAAGCAGAATCAGCGGTTGCGTTCCGCGCGGCGCTGCGCCGGGCATGGCCGCAAACGTGCACCCTCCTTTCGCCGCGGCCACACCGGCCCGCGTACATCCGCCAAGGGAAGGACTCTCCATGATCACTCGGATCGACAAGCTCGCGCTGGAACTGCCCAATCCGGAGCATGCTTCGCCCAACGCCGCCGCGGCGGTGCAGGAGCTGCTGGGAGGCAAGTTCGGGGAGATGTCTACCCTGATGAACTACACCTTTCAGTCCTTCAACTTTCGCGGGCGCGACAAGATGCGCCCGTTCTACGACCTGATCGCCAACATCGCGGCCGAAGAGTACGGCCACATCGAGGCGGTGTCGTACACCATCAACCTGCTGCTGACCGGCTCCACCAAGCGCGGCAGCGATCCGAACGCCACGCCGCTGGCCAACGCCACGGACATGCGCAACAGCTACCACTTCATCGCCAGCGGCCAGGCGGCGCTGCCGGTGGACTCCATGGGCAATCCCTGGAACGGCAGCTACGTCTTTTCCAGCGGCAACCTGAAGCTGGATCTGCTGCACAACTTCTTTCTGGAGTGCGGCGCGCGGGCCAACAAGATCCGCGTGTACGAGATGGTGGAAGACCGCACCTCGCGCGCCATGCTGGGCTACCTGCTGGTGCGCGGCGGCGTACACATTGTGGCGTACGCCAAGGCGCTGGAGAAGCTGACCGGCGTGGACGTGGGCAAGCTGCTTCCCATTCCCGAGATCAGCAACAAGCGCTTCACGGAGACGCGGCCGCACGAGGCCAAGGGTCTGCACCGGATCCTGTACCGGTTCAGCCCCAACGACTACCGCGAGATCAACCAGATCTGGAACGGCACGCACCCCGAGGACGGGAGCGAGTTGATCGTGCAGGACGGCCCGCCGGAAGGGTTTGATCCGCCGGAGCTGCCGGAAGAGCCGCAGCTGACGTCGCCGCTGGGTCCGGACATCGACCACGAGATGTTCAAGGACATCGCGAAGAAGCTCTTCGGCTGACCTGCTGCGCGGGTCGCTTGAGACGGGAGGAGGGGGTGATCCGGGTGGATCACCCCCTCCTCGTTTTGCGCCCAGGCGCGTCGTGCTTTTGCGAGGGTCGAGAGCGGAGGCTCATCGATACAGGTTTGCCGCGGAGAGATTCGTTCATCGCCGGGCCGGGCGGCCCCTCCCCCAGCCCCTCCCCGTGCAAACTGCCGCACGGAGAGGGGAGAACGGCAACTCAGCTCGATCCGGAGAGTCATGCGCGGCCGGAGAGGCCCCTCTCCCCGGCCCTCTCCCCCGCTCCGCGGGAGAAAGGGAGACCTCAGCGCGGCGGCGGGACACGGCTTGCTCCCGCCGTCCCGATGCGGTTGAAGCCCCGAACCGGACGCGCCAGCGGCCGGTGTCGGGGGTTACCGCTTCTTGAGTGGCGGATTCATTCGCTCAACAAAGCCCGGCCGCGAGACGCTGGAGACGAAGTCGGATCGGGCCGGCGGGAATGCGGTTCACCCCACGATTCCGCCGGTTCGCCCCCTCACGATTGCCGCCTCTGGCTGAAAAAACCTACCGTTCGGCACTCTCCCGAGCGGAGGGGCCGGCAACCATCCTTTCCCGCCTGCCCCTATGCTCTTATCTCCCTCCAGCTCTGCGTTGAGATGATGAATCGTCGATCAAGCGCGTGGGTGGGCCTCGGGCTCGTCGCCGCCGCCGCGGCATGCGACAATCCCGGAACGGGGCCGCAGGCAGTTCCAACCAAGGCCGGCACGGTGACCACCGGAGACATCCAGGGCGCCGAAGCCAGCCTCAAGACCGTGGCGCGGTCCGTGGCCGTGGCCATGGGGCGCGAAGAGGTGCGCGCCGCCGTGCGCGACGCCATGCGCGACTCGCCGTGGGACGTGCACCAGGTGAGCCTTCGGGAACTGATGGGCTCGCCCCGGGGCGCAGGGCTGCTGGCGGGCGCCGCCGCCGCGGCGGGCGAAACGCCGGAAGTGTACATCGCGCGGCTTCGCGCCCTGCCGGACCTGGACTTTTCCGTTCCCAGCCGCGCCCAGCGCCGCGCCTGGCGGGGCACCCCCGGCGTGGTGGTGGCCGCCAGCGTAAACCCGGAGGACCGCACCGTCTTCGGCTTCGGCAGCGACGGGCAGCTGGTTGCCGGAGTGGGCAGCGCCTCGTCCAGCGCGCTGGTCATGATGATCAACCCCGCTGAGCCCCGGGGCCGGCGCGGAAACCCGCAGCCGGCGGGCGCGGGCGCCGTCATCCAGTCGGCGACGGACGGCGAGATCGCCGAGCAGTACACCTGGACGGATGCCAAAGGACACAAGACGGTGATGGTGCCGGGGATGACGGCTTCCGGCGGGATGGAGTCGCTGAACTTCGGTGATTCCACGTACCTGGACGAGGCCTTCTTTGAGACCAACGACTCCGGCACCGACCTGGAACTGACGTTCTATGCCAAGTTCTACCGCCCCGACGGCAGCTACCTGGGAGAGTGGACCTACCAGAACTACAGCCTTCCGTACCGCCAGGCATGGCGGCTTCGACCGGGCCTGCTCCTTCCCGTTCTGCCGGACAGCAGCAACGCGTACATCCAGCTCCGGATCAGGGAAGAGGATGGATGGGCCAACCCGGATGAATGGTACGGGCCCAGGGTCTTTACCTGGGTGGACCGCGACCAGTCCCGCCGGCTGAACGTGTCGGGGAACTCCAGCATCTACGCCGACATCGAGCTGGGATGGGTGCAGCGTTCCAAGCCCGTGGCCACTTCGGTGAACGTGTGGTCGGTGACGGTGGAGCAGGGGAGCGCGGGTGCGACCTCCGCATCGGCGCTGGACCAGTACGGCTGGGCCATCCCGGGCACCGTGAGCTCGTGGTCCAGCGGCAACTCGTCCGTCGCCTCCATCACGTCCAGCAACGGCAGCAGCGCCTCGCTGTACGGCGCGTGGTACGGGCAGACGAACATCTACGCCACCATCGGCGGAATCACGGGCAGCGGCGTGGTGTCGGTGGTGGAACCCGCGCCGCCGGCCTGCAACCCGGCGGTGCAGATCTGCCCCGAGTAGCTTTCGGGGGATGAACGGCGGCCCCCTTCCCGGTGAAGGGGGCCGCTTTCGCATGGGACGGAGATCCGCCCGCAGCCGGTGCGCTTCGGCGGGCACCCCGGATCCGCGGGCGCGGCGTAGGGCGGGCCGGATCGGCGGCGCGGGTGATCAGCATCAGCAACGGGGTGCCGCGGACGCGCGGCACCCCGATGTTCATCCATCCATCCTCAATCTCTGCTTCGCCCGGTCCCACGCGACGCGACGGAGTTGTACCGCCGCGCGCGGATCAGTGCCGCGTCTCCGTGGCAAAGATGAAGCTGTAGCTGGACCCGTACTCCTTGCTGCTGGCCAGCAGCCGCACCGTCCGCAGCCGGCGCCCCGCGACCATGGCCACGCTCTGCTCCGCCGCCTGCGCGATGGGCGCCTGCTGGTGGCACGACATGCAGTTGTTGGCGGTGGCGCTGGTCTGCAGATACGTCTCGAGCGTGGTGTTGGCCACGTTTGCCGCGGGCGTGATGTCGCCGCGGGTGAGCGGCGTGGTGCTGCCCGGCGCGGTGGCGGTGGAGTTGGCCGGCCATTGCACGTTCACCAGGCGGTAGTAGTTGAACACCGAGTTGGCCGGCAGCACGCTCCACACGTACCCCGTGACGCTGTTGGCGACGGGATCCACCGGGGTCACGCGCGTCACCTGCATGGGCGCCGGGTACGGATCGCACCCGCTGGCCTGCCCCACCGCGCAGGCGCTGTCCGGCATCTGGTTGTGCGCGCAGCCGTAGACGGTGTCGGTGGTCTTGCTGCACCCCGGGTTGTAGTAGGTGTAGCCCGGGCCCGGCTTCTGGTTGGGGTTGGACGGCAGCACGGGATTGGTGTACCCGTCCGGCGTGCTTCCCTGGTCCGGGCTGTTGTCGATCTGCTCAAAGGTGGACCACACGAACTGCTGCGCCCCCGGCACCCGCCGCAGAATGTGCAGCCCCGTGAGCCCCACGGTGGCGGGCGTCGCGCGCCCGGTGGCGGGATCCACAATCTGCGCCTGCGCCGTCAGGTAGCGGCCGTTGAGCGAGCCGTTGGCGGGGAGTACGCGCCACGCCGCCTTGAGCTCGATGCTGCCCACGTTGCGGCCGTAGGTGCGCGGCGTTCCCATGCAGTCCGCGTCGTTCACCGCGGTGGCGCTGTTGCCGCCGCCCACCGGAAGGTTGAAGCCGCCCCGCCCCTGCTTTCCCGCCTGCGCCGCGCAGGCGGCCTGCCCCGCGAAGGTGGTGAGGTCGCTGCCGTTGATGACGTTGGTGGTGATGTATTCGAACTCGTCCTGGTTGATCCGCACCTCGTAGTAGGTGAGGTTGCCGTCCTGCGCGGTCAGCCACTTGTGGTCGCCCGCCTGCTGAAAGCCGATGAGCGTGAGGTTGGCGTCGTCCAGCTTGGAGCGGCGCACCAGCCGCTTGCCGGCCGGGCGCGGGCTGGACCACAGCAGCCGGGTCCCCACCGGCTGGTTGAACACCTCCGCGGGCTCCCAGTAGCTTTCCCACACGGTGGGCGATTCGTCCGCCGGATCGCCGAAGCCGCCCCACGCCGCCGAGGTGTCGGGCTGGCCGGGGTTGGCCGGGTCCGCCCGCCAGTTGAGCGCGATGAACGACTGCCACGCCATGCAGTCCGCCCCCAGCTGGTCGCCCACGGAGGAGAAGTCGCCGCTGAGCACCGGCTTCTGAACGATGGGCGGTACGCCGAACCCCGTGCAGGGGCTCGGCGCGGGTGCCGCCTGGGCCTGCTCGCCCCCCACGCCGGCCTGGGCCGCGGGCGCGCCGCCGCGCTCGCCGTCCGCGCGCCCGCAGGCCGCCGCGTACAGGACGACCGCGGCGCAGAGAAGCGCGCGGCTACGCATGAATGCCTCCCGGCGACACGTACACCATCGCCGGAAAGCTCTGCGGCCCGGACTGCGAATCCACGATCTGGATTCCGCGCAGCCCCGCCAGCGCTCCGGCGGGCACCGCCACCGTGAGCTGGAGCGCCGTGTACGAGCCGGGATACGAGTTACCGGGCACCGCGTACTCCACGGGCACGGCGCTGTTGATGGTGACCTTGATGGAGCCGTCCACCGCGGACCCGTCCGGCAGCAGGATGCCCGCCTTGAGCGACCCCGGCGACGGGTTGTTGCACGTTACCACCAGATCCTGCGTGGTTCCGGCGGGCAGGCGCGGGGCGATGAAGGTGGTGTTGCTGGCCAGGGACATGGTCTGCCCGGTGGGCGCCGTTTCCACCGCGTTGTAGAACGCGTTCCACACGCTGGCGTACAGCGCCTGCAGCGGGGCGCCGGGCGTGGCGGCGCCGGTGGAGCACGGGGCCGGCGGGGGCGTGGTGGGCGCGGCAAGCGGGCGGGCGTACAGCCCCACCTTGAACTGCGCGGCCAGCTGCCCCGCCCACTGCAGCGGCTCGTTGTTGATCAGGATGTCGCCCAGCGTCATCTGTGGATACACGGCCAGCCACGCAGAGGGGATCTGGGCCGCGGCGTGCAGGATCATTCCGCCGGGAAAGGGCTTGCCCGTCACGCTGTCCGTCACCGTCGCGGAGCCGCGCAGCACGTGGTAGATGTCGGAGGCCTGCGCGTTCGCCGGCAGCTTCGCGGGATCGATGCCCGGCCCGAACGAGAAGCTGGCCGTGGGCGGCTGAAGGTAGAGCCCCACCGGGTTGGCCAGGCAGACGAGCTGCGGCTGGCCGCCGGTGAGCGCGCCGCCCACGACCTGGTTTACGGTGAATCCGATGTGCGGGTCGCTGTGGCGGTACTGCTGGCCGTACTTGCCGCAGCAGATGAGCGACTGCTCGTTCACGGGCCCGGCCACCTGAAACTGCACGGTGGAAGCGCCGGCCAGCCCCAGTTCGGTCTGCAGCGTGTTGGGCGTGCTGGTAAGGTGCATCACGCCGCCGCTGAACTGGGAGGCATCGCCGGTGCGCACGGCGGTGGGGCCGCTGTTCCACTTGTTGAGCGGGTTGTAGACCGGCGCGCCGGTGACGGGGTCGGTGACCGCATTGCCGTCGGCGAACATCTGCAGGTCCTGCAGCGTCACCGTGATCCGGCGGTCGGCGGGCGCGTCCCAGTTGAGCACGCTTTCGTACAGCTCGCGCACCTTTTCGGGGCTCACCATCCAGAGCGTGTTCCAGTACTCCGGGTTTTCGCAGGCAAAATCCACCCGCAGCAGGTTGCCGCTGGCGTCGCGGGCCGCGCTCCACTCGCAGTACTCATCCAGCCAGCCGCGGGGGCCGTACGGGCCAAAGGTCTTGAGCGGGCCCTTCCACTGCGCCGCGGGGCAGAGGACGGACGGGATTTCCTTGAACTCCGGCACGCTCCCGCCGGCCGCGTACTGGTCGGCCAGCGAGTACACCTGCGCCTGGGTCAGATTGTAGATGTTCGGCGGGTCGTTGGGGGGCGTGTTGGAATAGAACTGCTGAAGCCGTCCGGGAAACGCCACCCACTGCACCAGCACCGAGGGGCTTCCGGAGGGGATGTCCACGGCCGTGGGGTCGTAGAAGAACGAGGGTGCAGGCGGCATGGCCTGCGTGATCCAGCCGGAAACGTTGATGTTCCACTGCCGCTTCATCTCCACGTCCTGTGGCGAGTCCGCGGGAAAATCCTGAATGAAGGCCGGCAGCGAGAAACTGGAAAGCGTGGACATTCCTGGAACTCCGATCTGTGGGATGGGGATGATGGGATGCGCGGCGCGGACTGATCCGCGGAGCCCGCGCAACCGCCAGTTGGTGCGGGGGGTCCGATGCGGAAAAGCGGCTGCAAGGGAGGGTCCCCCGGCCGTGCCTGCGCTTGTGATCGATGGTAAGCTCTGCAACGGAATACGGTTGCAGGCTCTGCGGGTACGATGGGCAGCGTGGCCGGCGAGCCACACTGGTGAGGCAGGGTGGGTGCATGCGGGGCACGGCAGGTACAACCGCGGTCCGCGCTGCGTGCCGTCCATCACGTGAAGAAGAGAACCTGCGCTCAGCGGTGATCCGGCGGGGCGCTCTGAGAGGCGGCTGAGAAACTCGGCTGGCCAGAGTTCGTTCACCCACGCTGTCCGTCTGAGAGCACGTCGAGAAACGACCCGCAGACCGTCTTTCCCCGTCGAACCCCGCCGCTAGGCGTCATCCTGAGGGAGCGTGCGCCGGCCTTTCCATCACGCCGAGGTCATGCGCGACCGAAGGATCTACTATCCGCCGAGCCAACGTCGCGACCCGCACGCCCGTTCTCGCGGGGAGAGTAGATCCTTCGTCGGCGCCAAGGTTCGGCGGGCCGGCGGCATCATCCGGCGCCTCCTCAGGATGACGCCTAGGGGCGTGAGCCGTCCGTTGGGCCAATCTCTGCGGCAGGATGATCTGAGGTTCTCACCACCCTCTCAGGATGGCATGTTGTTGCGGGAAAGCCAGTTACCCCGCCCAGTCATGTCACCCTGATCAGACCAGGGTCGAGGTGATCGATCCAGAGCGCCCGACGGCGCGCATGTAAAAGGAGCCCCCGGCGAGCGCGCGGGGGCTTCTTTGTCACCTGATGCCGCTTTCCGATCTGAGCCGGATCCGGTCATCCTCCGCGCACCCCGCGAATCCACGAAGGAGACCGTCCTCTTGGGGCAGCAAGATGAGGCGGCGGGGTCCCACTCCGCTGGCGTGCGGCGATCAGTCCGGCTCCTTGGAAAGCACGCATCTCGTCCGGCCACATCGACTTGCGATGTGCGACGCGAAAGGGTAGCAGCAGGCATGCCGATTGCCCCGCCGGACCACACCTTCCCTGGCCGCCCCAGGTGATCGCACACTCCTCCCCGTGCGCATCGTGGCGGCTTCCGCACCAATCCATGAGCGTGCTTTCATGACCCAGGATGATCTGCAGCGCCGGGTAGACAACATTGTCTCCGGACGCAGCCCCAAGGCCCGCGCGGCTCTCGCCGCCACCCGCACCGCGCCCGGCATGCTTGCCGCCGACGCACAGGCGCGCCCCGGCCGCCCGTTCAGCGCCTTCATTCCCGAAGACGTGCAGAAGGCCGTGGACCTGGCCTCGGAGATGATGCGCATCGCCGACGCGCGGGGTGGGGGAGACGACGGGCTGGCCGACGCCGTGACCGAAGTGGAAACCCGCCTTTCTCGCGAAAGCGGCCCCCAGGCCGTTGCGCTGGACGCCGCGCCCGGCGAAGAGCCCATCCGCGGCCTTGCCCAGCACGCGCTCAAGCTGTTCGTGACGCACTATGCGCCGGCGCGCGACCGCCTTCGCCTGCACACGCTGGAGCGCCGCCAGCCGGGGCTGCTGCGCGCCTCCGCCGAGCCGTCGGCCGCCGACGAAACGGAGGCGGACCCCGGCACCCGCCCCGTGGCCACCCCGCCCGAGGACCGCGTCTCGTTCTGGCGCGAAGATCCCCTCATCAACGAGCACCACGAGCACTGGCACCTGGTGTACCCCACGGCCGGCCGCCCCTCTCCCGGCGGCGGCTACGACCTGGGCGACCGCCACGGCGAACTGTTCGCGTACATGCACGAGCAGATGCTGGCCCGGTACGACGCCGAGCGCGTGGCCGTGAACCTGGACCGCGTGACCGAGTTCGAGGACTACGCCGCGCCCATTCCGCAGGGCTACAACCCCGGAGACCTGCTGCTGTGGGACGGTGCGAACTGGTCCGCGTGCGGGCCGCGCCCGGCCGGCGCCGCGTGGAGCGACCTGGCCCCGCCGTTCAACACCCGCCCCGGCGCCACCATCCAGCAGCAGGAAACCTTCTACCAGCGGATGACCGAGGCCGCGCGCTCCGGCACGTTCTCGCTGCTCACGCCGCCTCTGGCCGTGACCATCGACAACGTGGGGGACGCCGAGGAAGCCAACACCAACTCGCCGGACTACTACGGCACCGGCAGCACGGCCAACTTTCAGACGTACGGCAACCACCACAACGACGGCCACATCCACTTCATGGCGTGGAACAACGCCGAGCCGTACGGCGTGATGGGCAACACCTCCACCGCCGTGCGCGACCCCATCTTCTTTCGCTGGCACAAGGAGGTGGATTCCGTCTACCAGGCGTACCAGAACACGCAGGCGCCGTACGACTTCGCCGGCGGCCCCCGCGTGCGCATCCGCAAGCATCCGGACGGGCACGGCGCGCAGAGCCCCGACATCCAGCTGTTCCGGCTGAGCACGCCCGGGACCGCGGACCTGCAGGCGCTCACCGCCGCCCTGGACGCGGGCGGACCGCTCCCCGCCGGGCTTGAGGCCACGGACGAGCTGCGCACGGAGATGCGGAAGCGCCAGGTGATGCTGCAGGACGCGGACGGCAACCCCGTGCTGCAGACCATCAACTATCTGTCGCACGAGGACTTTCTGTACGCCTTCCGGGTGGAGAACCTGGCCGGCGCGCCGCAGGACCTGGCCGTGCGCGTGTTTCTGGCGCCGGAAAGCGAAATCGGCGACCGCACCGCGTGGATGGAGCTGGACCGCTTCAGCTTTCTGCTGACCGGCGACACGGGCGTGGTGGTGCGCCGCTCGGAGGATTCGTCGGTGGTGCGCAAGCCGGCGCTCAAGCCCGCCGACCTGGAGCCCACGGACGAGCCTTCGCCCAAGACGGAGCTTTCGCCCTGGTGCGACTGCGGCTGGCCGTACACCCTGCTGCTGCCGCGGGGCACGTCGTCGGGGATGGGATTCCGCTTGTTCGTGATGTTTTCCGACGGCGCCGAGCTCAGCATGCCGCCGCAGCCCGGCAAGTGCACGTCGCTGAGCTACTGCGGCCTCAAGGACCAGAACTATCCGGACAAGCGGGAGATGGGATTCCCCTTCAACCGCCCGTTCGCCCGCCCCATTCCCGACACGGTGGCGCAGCAGGACAACATGGGATGGAAGACGATCTCCATCCGCTGCGCCAACATTCCGCCCGCGCCCGGGCCCGTCACCGTGGCGGTGAACCCGGACCAGCTCACGCAGCCGCAGCCCGTCTGACGGCGGAGGGGAGGGGGAGCGCACCGGCTCCTCCTCCCCTCCGCGACGACTTCACTCACACTGGATCTGTCGATGATGGCGTCCTCCGCCGTGATTCAGAACGGCGCGCGCGTGCGGCTTCCGTCGGTGGGGTTGGCGGTGCTGGTTGCCGTGGTGCCCAAGTGCGCGCTGTGCGTGGTGGCCCACGTGACCGTGCTGGGCTGGCTGGGGATTTCCGTCGCTCCCGCCGCGCTCCCCCGGCCGGTGGCGGCCCTCGCCCTGGCCGCCGTGCCGCTGATGCTGGCGTGGCGCGCCCCCGCGCGCCGCGGGTACGGACCGTTCGCCCTCGCCTGCGTGGCCGCGGTCCTGCTCGCGGGCGAACTCACGCACCTGCACGCCGATGCGGGCGCGATGCACGCGGGCCACCACGGGATGTCCTCCGCGCCCGCGGGGGAGCATTCCTCCATGGTGCCGTGGCTGGGTGCGGCTCTCCTCGTTTCCGCATCTCTGTGGAACGCGTGGCCCCGGCGAAAGCATCCGCCTTCCTGCGCGCACCACTGCTGACCGCGTCCTCGCGGACCGGCGCGCGCGGCCGGTCCGTCCCGCCCGGCCGGCGCTTGTCCCGGCGGCGCGGGACGGGTTATCGTTGCGAACCCCCCCATCGACCCGGGCGGGCACGGAAGCACGCCGCCGGGCCGTTCCGCAGGCACCCTCGCACCTCCCCGCCGGGGATGAGCCGCGGGCCGCCGCGCCCGGTCCACACGGGGCCACCCTCCCCCGGTTCGCGAGAGTCCGCCCCCACGTGCGTCCCCCATCCCCCGCCGAGAAGTCGCAGCAGGCGGCCCTTCACGCATCCCTCGAGGCGATCCTGCGCCGCGATCCGGGCGGCAGCTATCCGCGCTCGGATCCGCGCACGCAGTGGCGCCATCATGCCGCGCTCCGCCTGGGGGAGCAGCGGACCGGCATCGACCCGCTGACCCTTGCCCGCGCCGCGCTCGCCCGGGCCGAACGCGCGCTCGAGAAGGACGGGCCCGAGTCTCCCGCCGCGCACATCGGCCATCATCTGATCGGTGAGGGGACCGAGGCGTTCGAGCGCGAACTCCGCGCGCTGCCCGGGTACCGCGGAACGCGCCGCCCCGGAATCCCGCGCGGGCTGGCGGCGCCGCTCACGGTCCTGATCGCGTGCGTGCTGGTAATGGGCTGCGCGGCGTACCTGCTGGGGCATCCGGCCGCGCCCTGGGCGCGGATCGCTGCACTCGTCTGCGCCGTTCCCCTGGCCGCCGTCTACGCCTCGCGCACCGTGCGCGCGCTCCCGTGGCGGCCGCGGATGGATCTTCCGCTCCCCCGCCTGCGCCCGGAAGACGCGGAGCCGCGGAGCGCCGCCACGCTGGTGGTCGTGCCCGCGATCGTGTCATCGCCCGCGCGGGTGCGGGCGCTGCTGGACCGCCTGTGGGCGCTGCACGAGGCGCACGGCGGGGCGGAGTTCCGCTTCGCCCTGCTCTCGGATTTCGCCGACGCCGCGACCGAAACGGCGGCCGGGGACGACGCCGTGCTGGCGGAGCTGGAGGCGGGGATCGCGGCGCTGAACGCGCGCGCCGGCGATGCGGCGGGCGACCGGTTCTTCGCCCTGCACCGCGTACGGCGATGGAGCGCGACGCAGCAGGCGTGGATGGGATGGGAGCGCAAACGGGGCAAGCTTCTGGAACTGATGCGCCTGCTGCACGGAGACCCGGCGGCCTTTGCGTGGCGGTTCGGGGATGTGGGCGGGCTGCTGGCGCGCACGCCGGTTCCGCTCGTCATCACGCTGGATGACACCACGCGCCTCAGGGCCGGCGCGGCGGACGCGCTGATCCGCACGGCCCTGCATCCCCTGAACCGGCCGCGGGTGGACGAGCGGACCGGGCGCGTGCTGGCGGGATACGGAGTGCTGCAGCCCTCGGTGGAGTTCACGTTCGGCGGCGCGGGCGAAGACGCGGAGCCGGCCCGGCGCGCCGCGGGGCCGAGCTTCGCGTTCACGGCGCTGGGGGCGGGAGTACACCAGGGCGCGGGCGCACTGTACCACGTGGATGCGTTCCGGCGCGCGCTCGACGGCACCTTTCCCGACGACCTCGTTCTTCACCACGACCTGCTGGACGGCTTCGTCGCGCGGACGGGCGAGGTGTACGACGCCGTCGTCCAGCAGCCGTGGCCGGCCACCTACCTGGCCCAGGCGCGGCGCGGGCACCGGTGGCTGCGCGGCCTGCTGCAGACGGCGCCGTTCATCGCGGGGCTGCGCGGCAATCCGCTGACGGGGGCGCAGCGGTTCTTTCTGGGCGAGGCGTCGCTGGTGGAGCTGGGCACCCCGGCGTCGCTGGTCCTGCTGCCGCTGGCGTGGACGGTGCTCCCCGGCCCGGCCTGGGTGTGGACCGTGGCCGCGTGCCCCGCGCTGCTCCTGCCGTTCCTTTCCCTCATTCACCGAATCCTCCTTCTGCCGCTGCGGAGGGGGCGGGGCGCCGGGCCGGGCGCGGCGCTGGGCCGCCTGGCGATGGGGGCGTTCGCGCAGGTGGTGCTGGTGCACCAGAGCCTGGTGGCCGCCGATGCGCTGGTGCGCGTGGCGTGGCGGATGGGCGTGTCGCGCAGGCGGCTGCTGGAGTGGGCGCCGCGGCAGGAGCCCGCCTCGCCGCTGTCGGAATACTGGCGCGCGCTCTGGCTGTCGCCGGTGGCGGGCGTGGCGGCGCTGGGGGCAGTGGCGTGGTGGAGGCCGCAGAACCTGCTGCTCGCCGTGCCGTTCGCGCTCGCGTGGATCGCCGCGCCGGCCATTGTGGGGCTGGGAGACCGGCTCGTCTTTCGCCCCGGCGCGGATCGCTCGCCGCGGGTGGAAGGTGCGCCTGACGGATCAGGCGGCGGGGGATGAGGAGAGGTGGATCGACCGGAACGCGGGGGGAATGATCTCCGGCCGCCCGGTGCAGAGCACGACGGTGCAGGGAAGGGCGCCGAGGTCGAGGGCGAGCGCCCGGGCCCGTTCCGCGTCCAGTTCATCCAGCGTGCCGTCCAGCACCAGCACGCGGGGAAGCCGCGGCAGCAGGCGCGCCAGGCAGAGCAGCCGCGGCACCTCGCCGCGAAGCACGGCGGGGGTCAGGGGGGTGAGTTCGGCCAGGGGGAGCGCGGCGAGCCATCCGGACAGGCCCACGCGCGCGCAGGCATCCAGCACGTCCGCCCGCGTGCATGCCGGGTGCACGACGCGAAAGTTGTCCAGCAGCGTGCCGGGGACGGGGTGCGCGCCGGAAAGGACGCCCGCGCACACCGGGCCGCGGCGCGCTTCCTCCATCCCCCACACGGGCACGCCGCCGACCGTAACTTCGCCGCCGGAGGGCGGCACCAGGCCCAGGATCAGCTGCGCCAGGGCGGCCCGGGCCTCCGCGTCGCCGGTGACGCCGATCGCCGCGCCCGTATTGGCCTCCAACGTGGTGGATGACAGGCGTTCGCGCCCGCCCGCGGCGTAGCGGGCGGCGCGGCAGTGGAGCGTGCCGGAGCCGGATGGACGGATATCGGTTGGGCGAGGCGCTTCCCGCTCCGCGTCCGCGAGCGTCGCCAGCGTCCGCATCCACCCGCGCAGCAGCTGCAGGTCGCCCGCCAGCACGTGGGTCGCAGTGAGGGCGGCGGTGCCGAGCAGAAGGACGGCGAGCGCGTCTCCCGGCGCGAGCGGAGAGGTGAGGAGGGCGAGCACCACGAACGCGACCCCCAACCCCGCGGCGTGCGGCCCGGGCGCGGTGACCGGCTCGCCGGCCACGGCCGCCTGCGCCTGCTCCCGCGCCTGGTTCCACCGCGCCAGCGCGGCCGTCAGGCTCCCCGCCGCGCGCAGTTCCGCGGGGCGCGCCAGCACCGCCCACGCCCACTCGCGCGCGGCCTGCACCCGCGGCCGCCACCGCGCGGCGCGCCGGTTCCATCGCCGCGCGCGCCACTCGGCGCCGGCGGCAATGGCCGCGAGCGCCGCGGCCAGCACGCCCCCGGTCATCCCCGAAATCCCGAGCACCGTGGCCGTGCCGGCGAGCGCCAGCGCCAGCAGCCGCATGCACCGCAGCGGCGGAATGCGGGGGTTTACGGTGGGATCGATGTCCCCCGCCAAGTTCCCGAGAAAGCGCGGCGTCCGCGAGGCGAGATAGTCGTACGGCGCTCCCGCGGCCACGCGGGCAAAGCGGCCGGCGAGGAAGGCGGCCAGCGTGCGGCGCAGCGCGGACTCCACCCCCGCCGCGTACAGCCCGAGCCCCGCGGCCAGCGCGGCGGCGACCACGGCGGCGGAAAGGGAGGGCGCCGCGTCCATCCATCCCCCGTCCAGCGCGGATCGGGCCCGCCCGGCCCCCCACGCCGACGCGGAGGCGGCCGCCGCCATCCCCGCCGCCGCCGCGCCGAGGTCCAGGATGCGTCCCCGCTCCGCGCGCAGCCACGGGGCGAGCAGCGCGCGCACCGGCCCGGCCTCCTCCGCGCTGCGTCCGACGGCCAGCGCGGCGGGATGCGCCGGCTCCAGCACCAGCGCCGTGCCGCCGTACATCCCCGACAGCTCCGCCCGGCTCATGCGCAGGCGGCCGCGCGCGGGGTCGGCGATGCAGGCGAGGCCGCCGGAAAACCCTTCCAGCACCACGAAGTGGCCCTGCCGCCAGTGCAGAATGGCGGGCGTAGGCACCTCGCCCAGCATCTCCAGCGGGGCGTCGAAGCCCTCCGCATCCAGCCCCAGCGCGCGGGCCGCGTCCCGGAGGGATTCCAGCGTGGATCCGCCTTCCGTGCCGCCCAGCGCGCGGCGCAGTTCGTGGCGCTCGCAGGGCAGGCCGTAGTGCCGCAGCACCATCTCCAGCACCGCCACTCCGCAGTCGCTCGCGCCCGACTGCCGGATCAGGGGCACACGCACGGGGCGCGCTCCCTCCGTCGACGGAAACGCGCCCGGCGGACCGGCGTCCGCGGAGGTGCTCACCCGGACAGCGCTCCCGCCCACCGGAGCGGCAGGCGGGCCATCAGGCTTCGCCGGTCCGCCGCGGCGTGGATGAGGGCGGCGTACACGGCGCGCTCCCGCCGCGCGCACCCGCTGGCCAGGAGCTCCGCCGCGCCCGGCGCGCGCCCGATCTCCGCCCGCGGCGAGTAGGGCGGGGCGCCGGTCTCCCGCAGCACTTCGTCCACAGGGCGGCCGGCACGTAGCGCGCCCGCCGCCGCCATCAGCCGCTCCGTCGTTTCCCGCCACGCGTGCAGGTTCATCACCCCCGCGCCGTACAGGAAGTGGAGGACGTCCGTCTGGCTGGCGAGCGCGCGGTTCAGGTTGCCGCCGGCGAGCGGCGCGCGCGGCGCGGGGAGAAGGCTGGCCAGCACCACGGCCTGAAACGGGTTCAGCTCCCGCGCGGCCGCGCCGAACCACGCCTCCGCGGCGCTCCCGATCCCCCACACGCCCCGCCCCCACTCCGCCACGTTCACGTACAGCTCCAGGATGCGCGCCTTGTCCAGCGCGCGCTCCATCCGCCCGGCCAGCGCCATCTCCGCCGTCTTTCGGGTGATGGACCGCCGTGGATGCAGATACAGGTTGCGCGCGAGCTGCTGGGTGATGGTGCTGACGCCGCCGATGCGCCGCCCCGCCCGCAGCGCGGAAACCGACCGCCGGGCGAACCGGCCCCACGCCACGCCGTTGTGCGCAAAGAAGTCCGGGTCTTCCGCGCCCACGATGGCGCAGAGCGCGTACGGCGAAAGATCCCCGATGGCGGTCCACCGCGGCGGGGGGGGCGTTTCGTCCGGCGAGGCGCGCAGCCGCATGTACGCGGTGGGGCCGGGGCGCCCGTGGCGCAGCCCCGGCACATCGCGCCACGCGGCGAGCAGGCCGGAACCCGTCACCGCCATGCGAACGCGACGGCGGGTGCGGGCGCGATGCCTTTCCCGCGCGTGGGGCTATTCCTCCGCACGGGCACCTCCGCCGCTCTTTCGCGCGCGGCCGGCGAACCCGCGCAGGGCGCGGCGCAGGCGATCGTACAGAAGCGGCTCCAGGGTCCGGGCATCCATCAGCGTGCGGTTGATCCACAGGTGGCTCATGCTCACCAGCACGTCGTCCAGCGGCGCGTGCAGGCCGCCGTCGTCGTGCAGGGCGCGGATCCGCGCCAGCAACGGCGCCATGGCCGCGGAACGGGCGGCGAGCAGCGCTTCGACACGATCGGGGAGTTCGCCCGCCAGCACGGCATCGATGGCGGGGCGCAGCGGGCGGAACTCCCGGGCCCGCGCATCGCGCACGGCCGCGGGCACCTCGCCCAGCGCGCGGCCCAGGAAGGCGATGCGGTCATCCACCCCCAGCCCCGCGTCGGCAAACATGCGGTCCACGCCGGCGAGCACGATCACGTCCCGCGGCGGACCGCCCGCGGGCAGGGTGACCAGCGACAGCGCGGCTTCGCTGTCCACCGCGAAGACGGCCTCGGCCAGCCGGATCGCCCCAGGGCCGCCGTAGCGCTCCACTTCCGGAAGGTAGGTGTCGTACACCAGCCGGGACAGCCGCCCGGACGCGATCGCGGGCGCCGCCGCCTGCCCCAGCAGCGCCATCAGATGGGGAGCCGCGCGCGCGCCCGTCCGGAAGCGCAGGCGGATGTGGAACCCGGGATCGGCGTAGCGCAGAAAAAACCACTCCAGCGAGGGAATCTGCTCCCTGGCGCGCTGGACGACTGGCGCGACCAGGTCGCGCAGGACCGCGTCCGCGCTCCCGGCGCCGCAGTACAGTCTGGCGTACACCCACTCGGAGCCCGGGGCGTACGCGCGCGGGACCTCCGCGGAGTCCGGCGCGTGGACGTAGGCGGCGCGCTCCGCCCCCGCGTCCGGCGGCACGGGCGCGCCGCGCAGGAGGGGGATGACGATCTCGTGCGTAAAGCGCCCCTCCGGTCCGTGGACGCACAGGGCGCCGGGGCCGGAAAGAGCCTCGGTGAGCAGCGCCGCCGCGCGTCCCCGCAGCAGCCGGGCAAAGGCGAGCGTGCTGACCGCGTTGGAGAAGTCGACGGGAAGCTGGTTGTCCGAGTCCGCCAGCAGAACCAGGGAGGGCAGCCCCCGCTCCTCGCGCCAGCGCTGGATGGCTTGGTGGTCCCACCGCGTACCCGCCTCGGTGATCCGGCGGATCTCGGCCGCGGACAGGTTCCATCGCGCGCGGCTCAGAATCAGCCGGCCGCGCGTCACCCGGGGCAGCGCCGCCGCCCCCTCCTGCGCGCCCCAGTTCCAGTGCATGGACGCCGACTGCGCGTGGTCCTGCAGGGCGCAGAGGAAGCGGTACACCGGAAGCTCGCGCGGCGCGGAATAGTTGTGCGCCGAACTCAGCCGGGGGTGCACCTCGCGGTCCAGCGACGCCGAGCGCAGCCGCACGCGCCCGCGCCGCACGGACACGCGCAGGTCCGCCAGGTCCAGCCGCCGGTCCAGGGGCGCGCCGCTCTGCCCCAGGTACGAGATCTCCCACCCGCGCAGCACCGGCCGCGCGATCACGTTGCCGATGCGCCCCTGCGGCAGGTGCACGATCTCGGCGAAGAGGGCGTCGGGCTGCAGCGCCTCTTCCGCGGCCGCGTGCGCCTGGACGCACCGTTCCAGCTCCGGGTTCAGGTGCGCGAAGCGGCCCAGCAGGCGCGCGCCGGACGGACCGGACACGTGGCTCAGCGCCAGCTGGTAATCCCCCCGGTCCACCGCCTCGCCGCTTTCCGCCACGATGCTGCCGAAGAACGCGAGCGCGCCGGGAAGCGTGCGCCCGCCCGGCCAGCGGAGCCGCTCCACGTCCTCGTCCGTGAGCTCCACGCGGGCGCCGTCCCCGGACGCGGCCCGGCAGCGCAGGTCCGCCAGCACCCCCTCGCGCTGCACCATGGCTTCGGCCCTGCGCCGCATTACGGAATCGTCCGTGCCCACGCCGGGCATGCCGACGCCGACCTCCTCGTCCAGCGCCTCCAGCAGCGGAACCTCGCGCGTTTCGTAGCGCGCCTCGAAGCGCGCGGCAAAGGCGGCCAGCGGGTCCTGGCGCGGGGCGATCCCGGCCAGCAGCTCCACCGCGGCGGCGGCTTCCTCCATCACCCCCAGCCCGATGGACGCCGCGGGAGCGGGCTTGTACAGGTCCACCTGAAGCAGGCGCGCCTCGTCCGGCTCCACCGCCAGGCCGCGCAGCGGGGCCACGGCGCCGTCGTAGTCCGCCCCGCCCCCCACGCCGCCCGCGTCGATGGCGCGCAGCCGCCCGCCCACCTCGCGAAGCGCGGCGCTCACCGGCTCTGCGCACCCGGCCGCCTCCAGCGTGGCGGCCAGCGCCGCGGCGGCGTCCCGGCCCGTGACGCGCGGCCCCAGCTCCGGCACCAGCAGCTGCGCGTCCAGGAGCTCGGCCAGAAAGCCGTCCACCTCCTCCCGCTCGTACCCGTCCGCCAGCAGCGGCGCGGCCAGCGCGTCCAGGGTGGAACCGTGGCGGGCGCGCGCCAGCGTGTCCCGGATCTCCGGCGTGGGGTCCGCCGCGGTGAGCGCGTACTCCCGCATCCGTCCGGCGTAGCGCGTTTCCACGTAGTGCAGCCGCCCGCCCATCTCCGCCGCGCTGCTGTTGGTGCGCAGCGGCACCCGGCGGCGGACGTCCGCGTCCTCGCCCAGCACCCGCGCGAGCTCGGCCAGGTGGTCCATGTCGATGCGCGAATGGCGCGTGTACTCCCCCCGCGGGGCAAGCTCCAGGCGGGTATGCCCGCCCACGCCCACCACGCTGCATCCGGCGAACAGGCCAAATGGGGTGGGCCGGTACGCCGCGCGGCTGAAGTAGCGCACCACGGAGTGCATCAGCCGGTCGGCGTCCACCGCGCGCCCGCCCGTCATCCACGCGTCGATGGCGCTGGACAGGTCGCGCGAGGCCACGCGGATGGCCTCGCGAAGCGCGGGATCGTCCAGCACCTCGCGCAGGATGTGGAGCACGGGGCCGGGGTCCCGCGCGGCGGCGCCCGCCTGGACGCGCTCCGTCCATCGCACGAAGGTGTCGACGGGGAGCAGCGGCGTGCGCAGAACCGCGAATCCGCCGTGGACGAACGGGGCGGAGGGAGAAGACGAGGCTGGCGGCATGAAAGGCGTTTCGCGGACAGGGCCGGGGGAATGAACCCGCGGCGTCAGCTCAGGAGAAGGAGCCGGTCCCACGACCGGTCGCTGGCCGGATCGAGGACGGACAGGAGGACGAGGCCCACGCCCGCCGCGCCCTGCAGAAAGGTGGCGTCCGGCGCGCGGCGAGTTACGCCGTCGTGGGATTCCATGAAGTAGAAGCCCGCCACTCCCTGGTCCGGGCTCCGCATGGCCATGGTTTCGGCGTCCCAGCGCTCCGCGTCGGCGGGGCGGCCCAGCACGCGGAACAGGTGCGCCAGCCCCGCGGTGCCGTGGCAGAGCGAGGTGTCCACCGCCCGGTGCCGCTGCGCGTCCGCGAACGCCGCGGAGTGCCGGGCCAGGGCGTGCGCGCGGTGGAGGAGCGCGTCGTCGCCGAGCGCGCGGGAGGCCAGCAGCAGCGCCGCGGCCACGCCGGGGTCGCCGTAGCACCACGCGGCGCGGCCCGGCGCCATCGCCTCCGGCTGCCGCGGGTCCACCATGGTCCCGTAGGCGCCCTGACTGCCATCCGCCCGCTCCAGGGCCATCAGCCAGCGCACTGTTTCGCGCAGCATGGCTTCGGCCGGATCGCGGTCGGCGCCGTTCAGCAGCGCGAGCGCCAGAAAGGCGGCCACCCCCGTGATCCCGTGCGCCATCCCCAGATCGTACTTGCCCAGCGGCGTGATCGCGCGCTTGGCGGCGGGAATCAGGTCAGGCGCGGTGAGCCAGCGCATGCCGTGCCCGTCGTGCTCCGCCGTGTCGTGAAGCCGGTGGATGACGCGCCGGACCCCCTCGCGCGCGGCGGGCGCGGGCAGGCGCTCCAGAAAGTACGCGCCCAGCCCCACCACGCCGCTGATCAGGTCAAAGTGCGGCGTCACCCCGGGATCGACGCCTTCCATCAGCACCTCGTCGATGCCGTCCAGGTCAAACCCGTCGTCCGCGATGCCCAGCCGCTCGCGGTGCGCCATGGGCAGCACCATCCCGGCGAGGCCGCCGTACAGGGCCAGCCGCATGGGCACGCGGGCGACCAGGTCGCCCGAGAGCGCCACGGCTTCGGCGGCCGCCTCGCGGTGCTTCGCCTGGCCGGACGCGCGGCCCAGGTGGGTAAGAAAGAGCGCCGCGCCGGGGAGGTCCCTTACGGAGGGCTTGTCTGCGCTCCGCAGAAACGCGATGAGCGCGTCCGCGATCTGCAGAATGGATTGGTGAACCGCCGCGCGGTCCAGCGGCGCGGCCTGGAGATTGGATGCGGTCGTCAATGGAGTGTACTGCCGGGAACGGAGCGACGGCCGGCGCTCGGCGGAAATCCGCGTTGCACGCCGGCCGTCGCTGCCTTCTGTGAAGCGAGCCAACGACTACGACCGCCGGTGCATCGGCAGGCGCAGGTTCAGCACCAGGGCTAGTTGCCGAAGGTCATGCACTGCATGCCCGTTTCACACTCCGGAAGCGTGGGGCACGTGTCGGTGCACTGCCACGGGCCGGCGCAGGTGAAGTCTTCCGTGGGCGACGTGGCGGTGAAGTACGGCTCGCCGCCGGCCACCTTGCGAAGCGCCTGCCCGCCAAGCTGGCGAAGGGTTTCGCGAGCGACTTCCAGCTTGCGCTTGGGCGTGCCGTTGTTGTTCTGCTGCATGTGGGGTTCTCCATCCAGGGGTATTGGGCCGGGGTTCCGGCCGGGGACAGCACTGACCCGTCGAGAGGGAAGGTCAGGCTGGAAGCAGGCGGGATCAGTGTAGCGGCGGCGAAAGGCTTGTCCCCTCGGGGTGCCCCGCCGGATCCAAAGCTACAGGGCAGCGAGCCGGGCCGTCAACGGGAAAATTTGTCCATTTTCAGTCTGCGTTCCTGCGCCTGGGCGGAGGCGTTCCGAACGGGTCTCGGAGTACGATCATCAAGTTTCTGCGCCGCGTTTGGTGCATCACGACGGATGGGCTCCGGTGGCTGAATCCGCGCTTTGGGCGACACAAAATACATCCTTTTACGATCCGCTGGGAAAACACCGCGGAGCCGCGCCGCCGGGACGGGTTCCGCGGCGGGAAGAGGGATGCCGATCCTCCGGATCTCTCTCCATCCACCCGCGCTGCGGTGGATGGGGACGCGGTCGGCGCCAGCTAGCGGTGAGGGCCGTTCGGCGGATCGCCCGCGCCGGGGTTGCGCGCCTGGATGATGAGCGGCATTATTGATAATGATATCTCGAATTAACCAGTAGACCTGTACCGCAGGGCCCGGGTGCTCCAGATCCGCCGACCTCTTTCCGCGCTCTTCGCGCTTCTGTACCTGCTGCTTGCGGCGGGTGGAGAAGTGCTGCAGCACGGTGGGAGCGATCCGGCGCCGGCGCCCGTCCCCCGGCTTGCGCACCTGCACGCCCCCGGCGACAGCGACCACGACTGCCCGCCGCCTCCGCACGACGAAACGCACTGCCCGGCCTGCAAGCTCACCGGGCTGCACTTCATCCCCACGGTTTCCGGGTCCGGCGAACTCGCCGCGGCCTGCACCACGCTCCGGACGCCGAACCCGGGCAACGAGTCTGCCCCGGCGATCCGTTCGCACGCCCAGCCCGGTTCCCGCGCCCCACCCCTCGCCTGACGGCTCCCCTCCGGAGCTGAACCCGGCACGCCGCCGCGCGCCCCAGGGCACCGGCGGGATCTGACCGCGTCCGCGCACTTCGCGCGGCGCCGTGCCGGTCCCCCAATCCAGTACAGAACCGTACGACACCGGCCCGCGCCGGCGATGCCTTTCCCCGGAAAGCACCGCCGCGGTCCCGTCGCGCCGCCGCCCGTCCGCGTCCCGGTCCGCCATCGCGGTCCGGACCCGCGTGGACGTGCCATCGACGCGCGACGACGCACGTCCACGATGGGCGTGGCGCGCCGGTGCCGTCCATCAACCAGCGCCCGCGAACCGTCGCGGGCGCTGGGCGACGCACATCCCGAACTGACGTGAAGGACGTTCAATCGATGCGAAGCACCCTGATGGCCGCCGCTTTCGTGCTCGCCGCGCTCCCCGTTTCCGCGCGGGGCCAGTCGGGCACCCCGGCCGCTCCGATCAACCTTTCCTCCACGCGCACCCCGGCCGCGGGCGCGCTGCACGGCACCGTCATCGATGCGTCCACCGGGCAGCCGGTGGCGGGCGCCACGGTGCGCATTCTGGAGCTGGGGCGCCGGGACGTGAGCCATGCGGACGGCGCGTTCCACTTCGACGGGCTCCCCGCCGGGAGCTACACCCTGGCCGCAGAGCGCATCGGCTACGCGCCGGGCGAGCAGGCCGTGCGCATCCTGGACGGGCTGGCGGGGCAGGCGAGCCTGAAGCTGTTGCCGTCCGCGCTGCAGCTTTCCGCCGTGGTGGCCACGGGCACGGGGCGCGACCGGGGCGGGGACGACACGTATCGCCCCACCACCGTCGTCAGCGGCGCGGAGCTGCGGCGGCAGCTGGGCGCGACGGTGAGCGCCACGGTGGCGGGCGAGCCGGGAATCTCCATGCGCTACAACGGCCCCGCCGCCAGCCAGCCCGTGATCCGCGGCCTGGGCGGCGACCGCGTGCTGGTGCTGGAAGACGGCCAGCGCACGGGCGACATCGCCGGGAGCGCAGCGGACCACGGCGTGATGGTGGAGCCGCTGACGGCGGAGCGCATCGAGGTGGTGCGCGGGCCCGCCGGCCTCCTGTACGGCAGCAACGCGCTGGGCGGGGTGATCAACGTCATCCGCGAAGAAGTGCCCCGCTCGCGGCCGGACCGCCTTTCCGGCGCCGTCAGCCTGCAGGGCGAATCCGCCAGCCGGGGAATCGCGGGCGGCGCGTCGCTGCTGGGCGGCCTCGGCGGATGGGCGCTGCGGGGCGAGGCCAGCGGCCGCCGCGCGGGAGACACGCGCACGCCGCTGGGCGATCTGCCATCCACCGGCCTGAGCGGATACAGCGCGGGCGCGGGCGCCAGCCGGGTGGGCGCCCGCGGCTTCGCCGGGCTCGCCGTGCGCGACTACACCATGGAGTACGGGGTCCCCGGCACCTTCCGGGGGCAGAACATTCCCGGCGCGCACCAGGGCGGGGTGAACCTGGACGTCCGCCGCACCGCCGTCCGGGGACAAGCGGCGCACCTGGGCGGGCTGGGCCCGTTCGGGTCAGTGGAGGCGGACCTGAACCTGGTCCGCTTTCGCCACCACGAACTGGAGCGCGGGACGGACGGCGCCGAGTTCGTGGGCACGTCGTTCCTTCAGTACACGGGGACGATGAACCTCGTCGGCCGCCACCGGCATGAGGGAGCGTTCCGCAACGAGGGCGCGGTCGGCCTGTGGGGGTTCGGCAAGAACCTGGAGGTGGGCGGACTGGCGACGGGAAGCCGCAGCGCGCGCCAGTGGTCGCTCGCCGGATTCACCTATGAGGAGCTTTCGCGCGGGCGCTGGGGGCTGGAGCTGGGCGCGCGCTACGACTGGACCCGCGTGGTGCCGGAAGATGACCGGCCGGTCGCCGGCATCTCCGTGGGAACGCGCGACTTCGGCGCCTTTTCCGGCAGCGCGGCGGGCGTGTTCCGCCTGGGCGCGGGATGGCAGGCGGGGGCGCGGCTGGCGCGCTCGTTCCGCACGCCATCGATCGAAGAACTGTACTCCCGCGGGCCGCACCTGGCCGCCTACTCGTACGAGATCGGCAATCCGGCGATCGAGCCGGAGACGGGGCTGGGCGCGGACCTGTTTCTCCGCGTCTCCCGCCCCGGGGTGGAAGGCGAGCTGACCGCGTACCGGAATACGATCGGCGGCTTCATCTACTACGCGCCGACGGGGGAGCTGGACCCGCGCTTCGGCCGCTACCCCGTCTACCAGGCGCGGGGGGATGACGCGCGCTTCACCGGCGCGGAGGGGCGCATTCAGATCGAGCCGCTGCACGCGTGGGTGGTGGAAGCCACGGGGAGCTACGTGCGCGGCGACCTGGACGGGGAGGATGGAGACCATCCGCTTCCCGCCATCCCTCCGGCGCACGGCGCGCTTCGCATCCGCCGCGACGTGCCGCGCTGGTTTGCCGGGGCGGGGGTGGAGAGCGGCGCGCGGCAGGACCGCGTGTACCCGGGCTCGGCCGCGGATGGAACGCCGCTGGAACAGCCCACCGCCGGCTACACGCTGCTGAACGCGTCCGCCGGCATCCGCTGGGACGCGCGCGGTGCCCTGCACACCGTCACCCTGGCGGCGGACAACCTGACGGACGCGGTGTGGCGCGACCACCTGTCGCGCATCCGCGAAGTGGCCCCGCAGCCGGGGCTGAACCTGAGACTGCTGTACCGCGTCGATTTCTGACGTGCCGCGTGGCCGGCCCCGGGCCGCGGCGCGCGGCCGGCCAGATCAAACCCCGCCTCACCATGGACGGCGGGCAAACCCGATGGATCAAGGAGAAGGACGATGTTTACGGAAACCCGCAAGCTGATCAACCGCGCCGCGCTGGTGCTTGCCGCCACCGCCATGCTGGCCGCGTGCGACGACGACGGCACCGGGCCGGACGACCACGATCACGACGAAGCCGCCGGGCTGGTGATCCTGGACCAGAACAACGCGACCGTGGTGTCGGTAAACGCGTCGCGGCAGGTGACGGGCTCGCTGAGCGTCAAGGCGGGGCAGGCGAAGCACCTGGAGGTGTGGTTCGTGGCGGAGGACGGCGACCGCTTTCAGCCGGACGGCGCCGAGCACACGCTGGACTGGACCGTGGCCAACGAGAGCATCGCCGTGATCGACTCGCACGGCGACCACATGGATCTGGACGGCGTGGCGGCGGGGAGCACGGCCGTCGTGTTCAGCATCCTGCACGGCAACCACTCCGACTACGATTCGCCGTCGATCCCCATCACGGTCACGCCGTAACGGAGCGCGGCCAGGCAGCGCCGCAATGCAGACGGCCCCGGCGAGACAATCGCCGGGGCCGTTCCTCTGCGGCTTGATCTAGATGCGCGGGCCAGCGGAGAACGGGGGCGAACCCCGTCGACCAGCTCACCAACCCGTGCGCAGAAACACCAAAGGCCCGGAAGCTCTGGGAGCTTTCGGGCCTTTGGTTTGTGAGAGCGCCCACTCCAGGACTCGAACCTGGGACCCTCTGATTAACAGTCAGATGCTCTAACCAACTGAGCTAAGTGGGCTTGACCGACCTACAGAGCGGGCAACCGGACTCGAACCGGCGACCTCAACCTTGGCAAGGTTGCGCTCTACCAACTGAGCTATGCCCGCGTCTTTCGTACCAGTGGGCGTTATAGGATTTGAACCTATGACCTCTCGCGTGTGAAGCGAGCGCTCTGGACCAGCTGAGCTAAACGCCCTCGTCGTGCATAGCGGGGGCGGGATTCGAACCCGCGACCTTCGGGTTATGAGCCCGACGAGCTACCAGGCTGCTCCACCCCGCGACATGTACCGCAACCATACCCCGTACGGGAATCGAACCCGTGTTTTAGCCTTGAGAGGGCTATGTCCTAGGCCACTAGACGAACGGGGCTTACAACAACCTTCTACACCAGTGCTCCCGAGAGGACTCGAACCTCCACGAGCTTGCGCCCACTAGATCCTGAATCTAGCGCGTCTACCAATTCCGCCACAGGAGCATGTCAAAGCCAGCAGTGCGCCCAGAGAGATTCGAACTCCCGACCTTCTGATCCGTAGTCAGACGCTCTATCCAGCTGAGCTATGGGCGCGCAGTGCACCGAGTAGGAATCGAACCTACAACCTTGGGATTAAGAGTCCCCTGCTCTGCCAGTTGAGCTATCGGTGCTAATTGCCTGCAGGCCAAAAGGTTACAACCATCCGGCCATTTGCGCAAGCCCCCGCCGGCCGGCTCCGTTTCGCGTCCGTGACGCGGTTGGGTCGGGGCGGGGCGCAGAATATATACGACCCCAGCCCCTTTGTGAAGCCCCCCTTCACCCCGGCTGCTGCCGCGGTGCGGCGGGCGCGCCGGAAGCCCCGCGCACGAACCACTTTACGGCGTCGCGGGCCTGCGCCGGGGGCACGGTGTGCGGGCCCGCGAACTCCCGGTAGTCCACCGTGTACCCCGCGCGGGTCAACCGCGGCACTACGCGGCGGCTGCATGCGTCGATGGGGAGCACCGCGTCGTCCGTCCCGTGCGTCACGAACACGCCCGGGCGCCCGCGCCGTCCCGGCGGCGCGGCAAAGCCGGGCGAAAAGGCGATCACGTGCGAAAACAGGTCGCCGTTCGCCAGCCCCAGCGAGAGCGCGTACGAGGCGCCGTCGGAGAACCCGCCGATGGCGATGCGCGCCGGGTCGATGGCGCAGCGGCTGAACACCTGCTCCAGCGCGCGGTCGATGAACGCCACGTCCGGCCCGAAACCGCCGCGGATGCCGTCCCACGTCTGCTGCCGCGCGTCCGGCGCCAGCAGCACCACCCCGTACGCATCCGCCAGCGGCTGCAGCATGCCCAGCGCGTTGTGTCCGTTGCCCCCGGCCCCGTGCAGCATCAGGATGAGCGGCGCCGGCCGCTCCGGCGAGTGGGCCATGGGCACGTACACCAGCCCGTCGCGGCGCGGGTCCAGCCCCAGCCGCCGCAGCCCCGGCCGGTCCACCCGCGCGGGCGCCTGCGGCCGCGCGGTCAGCCGCCCTTCGTCGTTCTGATCGCGATCGGCAGACATGGAGCGGGCGGCACGGGTGCGACTGCGGGGCGGGGAATCCTGTAAACAAACGTCGTCCGGCCCTCCGCGCCAGTCCCCGGCCCCGGCGCGGCGAGGGGCGGCCCGCCGTCGCGGACCGCCCCTCGCTCGTCGTCCCCCGGAAGGCGAAACGTCAGATGCGGGATTCAAAGGTGTTGCAGTTTTCCGCCTTGCCTGATTCGAAGCCCGTGCGGAACCACTGCACCCGCTGCGCGCTGGTTCCGTGGGTGAAGCTTTCCGGAACCACGTAGCCCTGCGAGCGCTTCTGCAGCGCGTCGTCGCCGATCTGCGTGGCGGCGTTCAGCGCTTCTTCCACATCGCCCTGTTCCAGCCACTTGTGCTGCTGCTGCGAATGGTTGGCCCACACGCCGGCGTAGCAGTCCGCCTGAAGCTCCTGCATCACCGAAAGGCGGTTGGCCTCGGCTTCGCCGCCGCGGCGCGAGGCGGCGTTCACCTGCTGCGAAACGCCCGTCAGCGTCTGCACGTGGTGCCCCACCTCGTGCGCGATCACGTACGCCTGGGCAAAGTCGCCGGGCGCGCCCAGGTCCTTGCGCAGCTGATCGTAGAAGTCCAGGTCGATGTACACCTTGCGGTCGCCGGGGCAGTAGAAGGGCCCCACCGCCGCGGTCGCCTGGCCGCAGGCGGACTGCACCCGTCCGGTGAACAGGTCCAGCTGCGGCTGCTGGTACGCCTCGCCCTGCTGGCGAAAGATCTCGGTCCACACGTCTTCGGTGCTGGCCAGCACCGTGGAGACGAACGCCTTCATGCTGTCCGAGGCCGCATCTGTCGGTGCGCCGGCCTGGGACTCGGCCGAGGGCTGGGCGCCGGGCGCGGCGTTCTGCAGCCCGGACGAGTCGCCGGTCAACAGGAAGTAGACGAGGCCCAGCACCACGGCGCCCAGTCCGCCGCCCGCGGCCATGCCGCCTCCGCCCATCCCGCGGCGGTCGTTCACATTGGAACTCTGTCGTCCGCCCTGCCAGCGCATGCTCGTCTCCTCGGGAGGGTCCTGCGCTCGGCCCGCGGGCCGGCGCTCGCGGACCGCATTCGCAAGCAGGATGCTAGACGCTCAAGAGACCCCCCGGAACGCGCGCGGGCGGCGGCTTTCGCCACCGCCCGCGGGATCATCCTGCCCTGCCCGGGACTACCGGTCGGCCGGGCCGGTGCGGTTGATGTCCGGCGGCGTGGTGGCGTCCACGCGGCGGGATTCTTCGCGCAGCGCGGCGGTGTTTTCATGCGCGCGGCGGACGTTTTCCTCAGCGCGCGTGGTGTCTTCGCCGCCCATGCCGTCCGCGTGCAGGCCATCCACCGGCTGGCTCGTGTCCGGCGCGGTGGCGGCGACGCGGCGGGCCTGCTCCTGCAGGGCGTCGCGGTTTTCCTGGGCGTTGTGCACGTGCTCCACCGCCTGGCGGTTGTCTTCGGAGCCCTGGTCGCGGTTCTGGTCCATGTGGTTCTCCCCTGCGATGTCGGTTGCGCCGTCTCGGGAACGAGGCCGGCGGTCGTGCACGAGCCGTTCCGGGAATGGGACCCGGGACGTGTGCAAGCCCGGCGCCACAAAGGAGATATGGAGTGGATGGCGGGTCTCAGGGCGGCCCCCACCCGGGCTCGTACTACTCGCCCACCCTCCCCCAAAAAAGACTGGGGGAGGGTTGGGGCGGGGCGGAAAGATTGGTGCGGAGGACAAGTATCGTTCTGGGCGGAGTCCGTTGAGCGAATGAATCCGCCGCTCCGACAGCGGAAAGCCCCGACACGTCGCCCACAGGCGCCGTTCGGGGCTTCAACTGCACGGAGGACGCGAACGGAGACGGCGTTCCAGTCCGCGGAGGCGGACTTCGTGTTGTTCGAGGCGCGGTTTCAACCGCCGAACGGAGGCCGCCGACCCGCACCGAGACCTCGGCCGCGACAACCCTCCCCCAGTCTGTTTTGGGGGAGGGTGGGCCGGTGGTGCCGGCCCGGGTGGGGGCCGCCGGTGATGTCAGCCGATCGCACCCGATCCTCCCTCACCGCTGTCCCTCGCACTCACGCACTCACGCACCCAGCACTCACGCACTTCCCTTATTTCGCCGTCACCCACATCCGCACCGCCACCAGCACCAGAAACACCGCGAACGCCCGCTTCAACTGTACCGGAGACAGCGTCTGCGCCCAGTGCGCGCCAAAGTACGCGCCGATCAGCAGGCCGAACGCGATCATCAGCGACGCGGACGCGTTTACGTGGCCGTTCTTGTAGTACTCGTACGCACCCAGCGCGCCCACCGGCAGCAGCAGCGCGCCCAGCGACGTTCCCGTCGCCTGCAGCGGCTGCATCTTGGCCAGCAGCATCAGCGCCGGAACAATCACCAGGCCCCCGCCGATCCCGAACAGGCCGGACAGCACGCCGGCCCCCAGGCCGATCAGCAGAAACATCACGATCGTTCCCATCACCGCACCCCCGAAGAGAGACAATCCGTCGCGAACCGTGCCCAAGGTAACGCGCGGGCCGCCGCCGCGCCGCCCCACCCGTTGCCCGCGATCCGCGCCGTGCGCATGTTGGCCGTCATCACCCTGAGCCCACGCGCCGCAATGATCCGCATCGCACGCCTTTTCGCACTGGCCCTGCTGGCCGCCGTCCCCGCCGCCGCGCAGCGGTCGCAGACGTTTCAGCAGGGGGTGGATTACCGCATCGAAGCCCGGCTGGACGAGCCCTCCGGCGTGCTGCACGGCCGCGCGCGCCTGCGCTACGTCAACCGCTCGCCCGATGCGCTGGACACCATCTACGTCCACCAGCACCTGAACGCGTTCCGCCCAAACAGTGCCTGGGCGCGGCGGGAACTGGAGTACGGCGAGCGCCGCTTCACCGACCTGGGCCCGGACGATCACGCGTACGAGCGCTTCACCGCGGTCACGGTGGATGGGACCGCCGCGCGCGCCGTCTATCCCATCGCCCCGGACTCCACCGTGGCGGCAATCGTGCTTCCGCGCCCGCTCGCGCCCGGCGGATCGCTGACGCTGGTGATGGACTGGGACGCGCGCCTCTCCACGCTGCCGCGGCGGCAGGGCCGGGCGGGGCGGCACTACGACTTTGCCCAGTGGTATCCCCGCATCGCCGTGTACGAACGCACCGGCTGGGCAGAGCATCCGCTGCTGCCGCAGGGCGAGTTCTACGGCGAATTCGGGCGCTACGACGTGACCTTGGACGTGGCCGCGGACCAGGTGGTGGGTTCCACCGGCGTGGCGGTAGAGGGGAATCCCGGGTACCAGCCGGTGGCCCTGGGCATCGTTCCCGCCGCGGGCCCTGCGGAGGCGCTCGGCTTCCTCGCCGGGGCGGCGGCGGAGGGGCGCAAGCGTGTGCGGATGGTGGCGGACAGCGTGCACCACTTCGCCTGGAGCGCCGACCCGCGCTACATCCACGAGTACGTCAGCCGCACGCTGGTGGACGACGCCGGACGGACGCGGCCGGCGCCGGGGATCCACGCGCTCTTTCTGCCGGAAGACACGTCGTGGGCCCGGCAGGCCGCCGTCCGCCGCACGTACGATGCGCTCACGTGGCTGGAAACGATGTTCGGACCGTACGCCTGGCCGCAGCTGACCAACGTGCACCGGCTGGAAGGCGGCGGAACCGAGTTCCCCATGATGGTGATGAACGGCTCCGCCTCCGAAGGGCTGATCGTGCACGAGGTTACGCACCAGTACCTGCACGGCATGCTCGCGAACAACGAGTGGCGCGAGGGGTGGATGGACGAGGGCTTCACCTCCTTCATGACCTCGTACTATCGGGAGATGAAGGGCGACACCGCTGTCTGGCGCGGCACCATGACCGCGCTGGAGCGGCTGGAGCGCGCGGATTCCACGCAGGCCATCGCACTGCCGGCGGAGGAGTTCCGCTCGCCCGCCATCTTCAGCGCCATGACCTACACCAAGCCGTCCGCCGTCTTCCGCATGCTGCGCGAGTACGTGGGCGAGGACACGTTCAAGCGCATCCTGCGCACCTTCTTCGCGGAGTACCGCCTGCGCCACGTGACCGGCGCGGACTTCCAGGAGGTGGCGGAACGGGTGAGCCGGCGCGACCTGGACTGGTTCTTTGACCAGTGGATCACGCGCACGGACCGGCTGGACTACAGCGTCAGCCAGGCTACCAGCACGCGGCTGCCGGACGGCCGCTGGCGTACGAGCGTGATCGTGGACCGCAGCGGCGCCGCGTGGATGCCCGTCGTGCTCCAGGTGGGCGGACGGACGCAGACGCTGGATTCGCGCGCGCGCCGGCAGACGGTGAACGTCACCACGGCGGACCGCCCGGCGGAGGTGGTGCTGGACCCGGAGTGGGTGCTGATCGACTACAACCGCGCCAACAACCGCGCGGCCGTGCAATGAACCTGCTGCTCGTGGCGCTGGGCGGGGCGGCCGGCGCCGTGACCCGCTACGGCGCCGGGCGGTGGATCGGGACGGCGGCGCGCGGCGGGTTTCCCTGGGGGACGTTCGCCGTGAACCTGGCAGGCTCGCTGCTGCTGGGGATCATCGTCGCCCGCGTCCCGCCGGACGATCCGCGCCGGCTGCTGCTGGCCGTCGGCTTCTGCGGCGGGCTCACGACGTTCAGCACCTTCGGGTACGAAACGTTCGCGCTGCTGCAGGACCGCGCGTACGGAACGGCGCTGGCGTACGCGGGCGCGAGCATGGCGGCGGGGCTCGCCTGCGTGGCATTGGGGATGTGGATTGCGCGTCCATCCTGACCCTTTCCCGCCACCGGCGGACAGCGCTCCGGGCCAGCTAAATGCTCGCCCGTGTCGTGTTCTAACCGATGGACGAATGCGCGTTCACACTGTATCTTTTCGGAGGGTGACGAACCATGAGCGAAAGGAAGAAGATGGTCACCGCCGAAGAGATCGAGGAAGCCGCGCTGGAGCTGCCGCGCGAAGAACTGGGCGGCTTGATCGAGCGCCTGATCGCGAGTACGGAGGATACTCTCGAGGAGGATCTGCACTGGAGAGCGGAGATCATGCGCAGGTCGGCCGAAGTGCAGGCCGGAACCGCACGGACGGTCTCGCCTGAAGAGGTGTTCGCCAAGATGCGGGCGAGGCATCATGCGAATCCGCATTCATCTTGAAGCCGAAGCCGACCTCCTTGACGCGTATGATGGCCTGCGGGACAAAGGCGTCGCCGAGGCGTTCCAGGCGGAGATTGCCCGCGCGTTCGACTTGCTGCTCGAGTTCCCGAGACTGGGGCGCGCTTACGGTTCCGTGCGTTCCGTTCTGATCAGGCTGTTCCGATACCGGGTCATTTACCGGGTAGAGGGCGATGAGATCGTAATACTTGCCGTCGCGCATCAGAGCCGCGATGAGGCGTTCTGGTATAAGCGGCTCTGACGCACGATCCACCCGACCCGATGTCTCTCATCCGCGCGTATTCGGAGGTTCATGGGATGGATGAACGGAAGAGTTACGCTGTTCAAACGCTCCGGCAACAGAGGTGGGAAGTCATTCCTGGCTGTTGGAGGCGCGGCGGCGCAGTGAGGAGATCCGTTCCGGACGTGCGGAAACGTTCGCGTGGGAGGACGTTCTGGCAGAGATGGAACGCGATCCTTGAGTTCAGTCCCTGTACGCCTGTACTGAATGAGTGATCGATGAACAGCATTGCCCTTCCCCTGGCCCAGACCGGCGTCGTGCGCGGCGCGTGCCCGCACGACTGCCCGGACACGTGCGCCATGCTGGTGCACGTGCAGGACGGGCGCGCCGTGCGCGTGCAGGGCGATCCGGAGCACCCGGTCACCCAGGGATTTCTGTGCACCAAGGTGAACCGGTACGTGGAGCGCACCTACCACGCGGACCGGCTCACCGTGCCGCTGCGCCGCGTGGGCCCCAAGGGCGAGGGGCGCTTCGAGCCGGCCACGTGGGACGAGGCGCTGGACGACATCGCGCGGCGGCTGAACGACATCCGCAACGGGCCGCACGGGCCGCAGTCCATTCTCCCCTATTCGTATTCCGGCACGCTGGGGCAGGTGCAGGGCGGGTCCATGGACCGCCGCTTCTTTCACCGCATCGGCGCCAGCCTGCTGGACCGGACCATCTGCGCCAGCGCGGGGAGCGAGGGGTGGAAGGCCACGTACGGCGACCGCATGGGCCCTACGCCCACGGAGGCGGAGCACGCGCGATTGATCCTGCTGTGGGGCACCAACACGCTCACCAGCAACCCGCACCTGTGGCCCGCGCTGCGCCGCGCCCGCGAGGCCGGCGCGCGGCTGATCGCCATCGATCCCATCCGCACCCGCACCGCCGCGCAGTGCGACGAGCACCTGCCCATCCGCCCCGGCACCGACGCCGCGCTGGCGCTGGGGATGATGCACGTCATCTTTCGCGACGGGCTGCAGGACGACGCCTACCTGCGCGACCACACCGTGGGCGCGGAGGAACTGCGGATCCGCGCGGCGGAGTGGACGCCGGCCCGCGCCGCGGAAACCACGGGGCTCCCCGCGGAGCGCATCGAGCGGCTGGCGCACGAGTTCGCCACCACGCGGCCGGCGTTCATCCGCCTGAACTACGGGCTGCAGCGCCACCGCGGCGGCGGAACCGCCGTGCGCACCGTCTCCCTTCTTCCCGCGGTGACCGGCGCGTGGCGCGACCTGGGCGGGGGCGCCACGCTTTCCACCAGCGGCGCCTTCAAGCTGAACTCGGGGGCGCTGCAGCGGCCGGACTGGATCGCGCCCGGGACGCGCACCATCAACATGATCCGGCTGGGTGAGGCCCTTACCAAGCCCGACGCGGGCGTGGGCGGGCCGCCGGTGCAGGCGTTCATCGTGTACAACAGCAACCCGGCCGCGGTGGCGCCAGACCTGGGCGCGGTGCGCGCCGGGCTGCTGCGCGACGACCTGTTCACGGTGGTGATGGAGCACTTCGTCACCGATACGGCGCGGTACGCGGACTGGGTGCTTCCCGCCACGTCGCAGCTGGAGCACTGGGACGTCCACACGGCGTACGGGCACCTGTACCTTACGCTCAACCAGCCGTCCATCGCGCCGGTGGGCCAGTGCCTGCCCAACACGGAGATCTTTCGCCGGCTGGCGTCGCGGATGGGGCTGGACGATCCCGAGTTCGCGGACAGCGACACGGACCTGATCCGGCAGGCGCTGAAGTCCGACCATCCGTGGCTGGCGGGGATCACCTTCGAGCGGCTGGTGCAGGAGGGATGGGTCCGCCTGAACGCGCCGGAGGACTTCCGTCCCTATGCCGATCCGCGGCCCAACACGCCGACGGGAAAAATCCAGATCCTCGCCCCGGAACTGGCGGCGCACGGAATCGATCCGCTCCCCACGTACATTCCGCCCGCGGAAAGCGCGGAAGCGGACCCGGAGCGTGCCGCGCGCTATCCGCTGATGCTGCTGTCGCCGCCGGAGCATCCGTTCATGAACAGCACCTTCGTGAACGTGCCCAGCCTGGCGCGCGCGGCGGGAGACACGAAGCTGCTGCTGCACCCCAGCGAGGCGGGGGAGCGCGGCGTGGCGGAGGGCGACCGGGTTCGCTGCTGGAACGACCGCGGCCACTTCTTCGGCCGCGCGGTGGTGACGGAAGACGTGCGTCCGGGCGTGGCCGTCTCGTACGGTGTGCGCTGGGCCATGCACTCCGACGGCGGCCGCACGGTGAACGACACCACGTCGCAGGCGGTCACCGATCTGGGCGGCGGCGCCGTGTTCTACGACAACGCGGTAGAGGTGGAGCCGGCGCCCGATCGAGGATGACAAAAGCAGTGATCATCATCCGCGTCGTGTGACCGTGATCCTGGGCAGGAAGGGAGCGGCATTCTGGACAGCGGGGCGGTTTGGGGTGTATATTGCGCGTTCTCAAGGCGTTAGATGCGCCCCGCACGGCTTCCGCAGGAGCACTCCGCGTTGCGAATTCTCTACGTTTCCCACTCGTTTCCGCTTCCCGGCGACCCGCTGAGCAACGTGGGTGGCATGCAGCGCGTGGCCCAGGGGCTGCACGCCGCGCTGGGCGAGCATCCGGGTGTGGAACTGCATTCGCTGCTGCTGGAAACCTCGTGGAAGGGCACGCCCTACCGCATGCCCGGCTACATGGCCGGCCTGCTGGCGCGCGTTCCGCGCATGGTGCGCGACCTGGGAATCGACGTGGTGCTGCACTCGTCCATGGTGACGGCCAGCACCACCGCCGTGCTGGGCAACGCCATCCGCCGCGCGGGCGCCATCTCCGCAGCCATCCCCGTGGGTCGCGACGTTACGCTCCCCACGCCCGGGTACCAGTGGTTCGTGCCCCGGGTGCTGCGCTCGCTGGACGTGGTGTTTCCCATCAGCCGGGCCACGGGCAAGGAGTGCCTGGACCGCGGGCTGCCGCCGTCGCGCATGCACGTGGTGCCCTGCGGTGTGGACGTGGAGCTGTTCGGCGCGCCGCGCGACCGGCGCGCGGCGCGGGCGGAACTGCTGCGCGCCATCGGCGAGTCCGGCGCGAGCATTCCGGAAGACGCGCTCATCCTGGTGAGCGTGGGGCGGCACCAGGAGCGCAAGGGATTTCAGTGGTTTACCGACACGGTCATGCCGCGGCTGCCGCGCGACGTGGTGTACCTGATCACCGGCGAGGGCCCCATGACGCCGCGCATTCAGGAAGCCATCACCCGCAACGGCGTGCAGCGCAACGTGCGCATGCTGGGCAAGGTGTCGGAGTCCATGCTGACGACGCTGTACGGCGGGGCCGACCTGTTCGTGATGCCCAACATCCCGGTCAAGGGCGACATGGAGGGATTCGGCGTGGTGATGCTGGAGGCCGGGCTGTGCGGAATGCCGGTCGTGGCCGCGGACCTGGAAGGGATCAGCGACGTGATTCGCGAGGGAGAAAACGGGCACCTGGTGCCCAGCCGCGACGCCGAGGCGTTCGAGCGGGTGATTCTGCGCTACCGGGCTGACCGCGCCCTGGTGGCGGAGGCGTCGCGCCGCGCGGCCGCGTACACGGCCAGCCACTTCTCGTGGTCGGCCATCGCCGACACGTTCGTCCGGCTTCTGGGCCAGCACACGCGAACCACTACCGGCACCGTCCCGACGAAGCTCGCCCGCGCGGCAGGGTGAGCATCCACTCGTCGTACATACAGGCCGCCTCCCGCAACGGGGGCGGCCTTTCTGTTCGGCGGATGAGTGGCGCGGGGCGGTGCAGGCCGTTAATCTCCCGGTTTGCTGACGGAAATCGACAGAAATCATCACGGCCCGCGCGGGCCGCACACGATACAGGACGGAGAACGCTCACATGACGGATTGGAACAGCTGGCTGCAGGAGCGCGACTGGCAGCCCGTGGCGCCCGACGAGTTCAAGGCGCTGCCGAATGACGAAAAGCTTCGCCGCATCCGCCACTCGTCGGCGCACGTGATGGCGACGGCGCTGCGCGGCGTGCGCCCCGAGGCCACGTTCGCCATCGGGCCGGCGACGGAGCACGGCTTCTTTTACGACGTGCACGTCGACAGCCCGCTGACGCCGGAGGAGCTGGCGGCGGTGCAGGAGGGGATGAAGGACGTTTCCAAGCAGCGGCAGAAATTTGAGCGCGCCGTGGTTCCGCACGCCGAGGCGGTGGAGTTCATGCGCGACCGCGGCGAGCGGTACAAGCTGGAGATCCTGGAAAAGCTGGCGGACCAGACGGTCACGTTCTACCGCAACGGCGACTTCGTGGACCTGTGCGCCGGGCCTCACGTGCCCGACACGAGCTTCTGCCAGAACGTAAAGCTGCTTGCCGCCTCACCGGCGCACTGGCGCGGCGAGCAGAACCCGTCGCTGCAGCGGGTGAGCGGCACGGCGTGGGACAGCCGCGACGCGCTCAAGGCGTACCTCGCCTTTGTGGAAGAAGCCAAGGCGCGCGACCACCGCGTGCTGGGCCAGGCGCTGGACCTGTTCTCGTTCCACCCCTGGGCCGCGGGCGCGCTCTGGCATCCGCGCGGGCTGGTGGTGCGCAACGAGCTCGCCCAGTTCTGGCGCGGGCTGATGCCGGAGTACGGCTATCAGGAGATCATGAATCCCGTGCTGTACAAGCCCGACCTGTTCCACCAGTCCGGGCACTGGGAGCACTACCACGAGGACATGTACATCGTGCGGGACGGCGAGGGCGAGCCCGACTGGCTGCTGAAGCCCATGAACTGCCCCGACACGATGCTGTACTACAAGACGCGCTCGCACAGCTACCGCGACCTGCCGCTGCGCATCGCCGAAAACCAGGTGCTGCACCGCAACGAGGTGACGGGCGCGCTGCACGGCCTGCTGCGCACGCGCAGCTTCGTGCAGGACGACGCGCACATCTTCATCACGAACGAGCAGGTGCAGGACGAGATCCTTCAGGTTCTGGAACTGGTGGACCGCTTCTACTCCACGTTCGGGCTGGAGTACGTGATGAAGCTTTCCACGCGCCCGGAAAAGTACATGGGCGAGCTGGAAACGTGGAACGCGGCCGAAGCGGCGCTGTCCGCCGCGCTCACGGCGGGCGGGCGGGAGTTTTCGGTGGATGAGGGCGACGGCGCCTTCTATGGCCCCAAGATCGACATCAGCATCCAGGACAGCCTGGGCCGCAAGTGGCAGTGCGGAACGATTCAGCTGGACTTCCAGCTGCCGCAGCGGTTCGATCTGGAGTACACGGCGCAGGACGGAACGCGCCAGCGCCCGATCGTCATCCACCGCGCCATCTTCGGGTCAATGGAGCGCTTCATCGGCGTGATCGTGGAGCACTTCGCGGGCGCCTTCCCGCTCTGGCTGGCGCCGGTGCAGGCCGTGGTGCTCCCCATCTCCGATGAGAAGCACCTGGATTACGCGCGCGAGGTGACGGCAAAGCTGCGCAAGGCGGGAATCCGCACGGAACTGCAGCAGTACGAGTCGCTCAACTACCGCGTGCGGCAGGCGGAGAAGCAGAAGGTGCCGTACATCCTGGTCGTCGGCGAGCGCGAGCAGGAGCAGGGCACGGCGGCGGTGCGGCGCCACAAGGTCAAGGAGCAGCGGGTCGCGCCGGTGGATGAGGTGATTGCCGAGCTGGTGGAAAAGATCCGCACGCGCGAGCTGGATGTGCACCAGCCGACGATGTCGGCGCGCTTCCAGGAAACGGCCGCCGCCACGACGACGGACAACGCGTACTGATCCAGCGGTTTGCGGCGCCCGCGCTCGTGTATGGCGGGCGCCGCGAATGGACTTCGCGCGGAGGACGCAGGGTGGCGGGGGAACGCGGGGATGGCCATCCATCCTCGTCTCCCGCCACACCGGATACATTTGATCGAACAGAAGAGCCGCCTCCCGGATCATCCTCGGGAGGCGGCTCGTCTGTTACCTATTCCCCATTCCCTGCAGTCCCTCTAGTCCTCCCGCAGCATCGCCCCGTACCGCCGGTGAAACGCCGGTGCCAGACGACGGCAGAAATCCTCGCTCGTTCCGCCGCGCGCCTCAAACCGGCGCATCAGCGCGCACTGCAGCGCCAAGTACGCCTGAAACCGCGTGGGCGAGCTCTCCAGATATGTACGGATCAGTTCCATTTTGATTCATTTCCTTTCCACATCCCACCGGGATGCGCACGCCTGAAAGGCACCTCGCGTGCCCGGCGCATCCGCCCGCGGATCTGCCGAAAGTCCTTGGCGCAGCTTCGTTTGACCGCATGGATCACCCTTTGGTTGTCATCGCGCCTGTCGCGCGCGGGGGACAGGCGGTGCACACCGTACGGGACAAACGCCGCACGGGTTGCGCGGGGTCGCCACGGCGTACGAAATCGTTGACCCTGATGCGGACGCGTACTACTTTGCGTATCCCCATCTGAACTGCGCCAGTCTGTTCCCCGCCACGCGGCGGACAGCCAGGCCCGCGTCAAACCCGCGCCGCCGTTCGCCTGGCGAGCCGCGTCGATCCTCCCATCCCGGACGCCTTGATGTCCAGCCCCGCCCCCATCGTTCCCGGTTCGCTGCTCGCCGACCGCTTCCGTGTGCTGGAAGTTCTCGCCGGCGAGGGCAGCGGCGCCGTGTTTCGCGCCATGGATGGGCGCGCGGAGCGAGAGGTGGCGCTGCGCATGATCCCGCTGCCCGCGTCCGCGGAGGAGCGGGAGCGCGGCACGCGGCAGGGCAAGCTGGCCGCGCGCCTGCTTCACCCGAACGTGGCGCGAACGGTGGATTTCGGGGTGGATGCGGCGGCGGGCGTGCAGTACGCGGCGGCGGACATCGGTCCCGGCGGAACGCTGGCGGCGCTGCTGGCCCAGCGCGGCGCGCCCCCGCTGCCGCTGGCCCTGCGCATCGTGGAAGAGGCGGCGGCCGGCTTGGCGATGGCGCACATCGCGGGCGCGGTGCACGGGGACGTGCATCCCGGAATGCTGTGGCTGGCGCGAAACGAGGGAAAGCTGCGCGTCGTGCTCGTGGGGCTCGGAATCCATCCGGGGACGACCACGCCGGGCCGGTCCACCGCGAGGTACTGTGCGCCGGAGCGCCTGCGCCGTTCGCCCGGGCTGTCACCGGCCGCGGACGTGTTCAGCCTAGGCGTGATGGCGTACGAGGTGCTGGCCGGGCTCCCCGCGGACTGGACCGCCACGCTGCTGGCGATGGCCAAGGGCGGCGCCCCCTCGATCGTTTCGCCCTCCATCGGGCGGCCCGGGATCGAGGCGCACGTCGCGGACGCCATCCTTTGTGCGCTCTCCGCGGACCCCGCGCATCGCTGGGCCACCGCGGGCGAGTTCGCCGCTGCGCTCGCGCCTTCCGCTTTCGCGCCGGACATCGTCCCGGCGCAACCCGCTGTCGTCACTGCGGATCGGGAGATCGCCCCGGCCGATGAGGCGCGCGCCGCTGCACTGCCGCGCATTCACCTTCCCGTGCCGATCGTCACCGCGCCGCGGGATGCTGCTCCGGTGGATGACGCGCAGGACACCGGCGCCGGTTCGTCATCCGCGCCCGTTCCGAACCCGGATGCGTCGATCCTCGCGATCATGGATGCGGCGCTGGCGGTAGCGGCACCTTCGGTTGAGGACGACCCGCCGGCGACCGCGGAGCCGCCGGTCGGTTCGGCCTATGACGAGCTGCCGGCTGCTGCGGAGCCGTCGATTGCCTCGATCCCGGACGCAGAACCGGCTGCTGTGGAGCCGCTGATCGACATCCCGGATGCTGAGCCGGCTGCTGCGGGGCCGCCGATCGCCTCGATCCCGGACGTGGAACCGGTTACGGCAGAGTCGCCGATCGACATCCCGGATGCTGAGCCGGCTGCTGCGGAGCCGTCGATCGCCCCGATCGCGAGCGAAGTGCCCGGCACAGCGGAGCCGCAGATCGTGTTGTTCGGAGAACTGGCGCCGCAGGCAGAGAAACCGTCGATCGTTCTGGTCGAGGATGATGAGCCTGCCGTGGCGGCATCTGCGAGTGCCGAGTCGGTGCCGGAAGCGCCCCCCGCTGCGGACGTCCTGGTCGCGGCAGTGCCGGAAACGGCTCCTCCGGTGGCGCCGCCTGCCGTCGCTGCCGCGTCGATTGCGGCCACGCCGGCTGTGGCGAGTGCGCCCGCTCCAGTCCAGCCCGCGCGGGCGCACAAGCTGACGGCCTCCAGAACAGACCTGGCTGACAGTCTCTACATCCCGCCCACTTTCGGACAGGCGCGAACCCTTTCCGTTCCGGTCAGCGCGCCGGCTGAGCCTGTGACTGCCGCGGCACCGCCGACTGCGGAGGTGCACGCGCCCGTTCCCGCGCCTGCCCTCGCCCGGCCCATCATCGAGGCGCGCGCCGCGTCCGTCTCGCCGAGCGTACCGGACGTGTCGGAAATCGTCTTGGCCCCGGCCCCCGCATCCGCCGAGTGGTCCAAGACTTCCGTCGATGACGGATTCGCCGCGCAGGCCGTGGCTGCGGATCAGGAACAGGCGGCGTTGGATGAAACAGCGCCCGTCGCCCCTGCCACGATCATCGCTCTGCCGTTCACGGCAGAAGCAACGGAGATGGCGGCATCCGATGAAGTGGAGCCCGGCCCAATCGCCGTGCTCCCGATGCGGAAATCGGGGCTGAGCCGGTTGGGCGCGCAGCCGCGGAAGTCGCGTGCGGGACTCGTGGCGGCGAGCATTGCGGTCGTCGTGCTCGCGGGCGGCGCCATGGCGTCCAGAGCCGTGCTCGTCGGATCGCCCCGCACGCCTGCCGCCACCCAGCGCATCGCGAGCACGGCCGCCGCGACGCTGAGCGCCTCTCCCTCTGCCGCGCAGCCCGCGGACCCGGATACGGATTCCGCCATCACCGCGCTCGCGACCGTCGATCCCGCCACCCCGCTGACCGCCGCCGAGCAGAAGCGCCTGGCGGATGAAGCGCGCAAGCAGGACCAGCTTCGGCGCGACCAGCAGCGCCGCGTAGATTCGTTGCGCGCGGTCCAGTCTGCCGCGCGGAATCAGCCAGTGACGGCTCCCGCCGTGCTTGCCGCTGCTCCGGCCCCGGTCGTGGAGCGCCCCGCGCCCGTGGTGGAGCAGCGCGCCGCGGTTTCCGCCACGGCTGCGCCGGCCGCCGCTCCGCCGCCGGCTCCCGCACCGGCGCGCGTCGATGCATCCCGAGTCTACTCGGCGTCGGAGGTGGACCAGCGCCCCACGCTGCGCAACCGCGCGGATCTGCAGCGCGCCATCCTGCGCAGCTACCCGTCCGCGCTGGAAAACAGCGGCATCGCGGGCGCGGCGGTCGTGCAGTTCGTGGTGATGCCGGACGGGCGCGTGGACCGCGGCAGCATTCGCGTGGTGGAGGTTTCGCACACGGCGTTTCGCTTGGCCGCCTCCGCCGCGATCGCCGCCGCGCGCTTCGAGCCCGCGCGGGTGGACGGGCAGGCGGTGAAGTCCGAAGTCTCCGTTCCGCTGACCTGGAATCCGGAGTAACGCGTCACGTGGATGACGGAAAACGCGACGCCCCGGCCGGGAAATCGGCCGGGGCGTCGCTGCGTTCGGGCGGATGCCCCGCCCTCAATCCACGTACGTTTCAAAGAATCCGGGAAGCCGCCCCACGATCTTTCCGCGCTCCCGGACGGTCGCCACGCCGCGCATCTGCACGAAAAAGCGGCGCTCGGGGCGGTTCATGTCCGTCACGTGCACGGCCGCGACCTCCACATCCACCCGCAGTCCCTGCCGCGCGTCCTGGAACGCGAACCGGCGCGGAACGCGGACTGTGCGCCCGGCGACGGTGGCCGGCTGAGTTTCCCCGAACTGCACCGCGCCCGGACGAAAGACGCCACGGACGCCCCGCTCATCCACCAGATACGCGAACAATCCCTCCGTCCCCGCGCCGCCACCGCGAACCACGCCGTACAGCAGCGACATCCGCGCGTCCGACGCGGAGCCCCACTCCCACGACACATCGCGCCACACGCCCCAGTTGTGGTCGTGGTACGACTGGGCGCCGCGAACCGGCTCGCACACGGGCGCGCAGACGGTGCCGTCCGCGGTGGCGTAGAGCGCGGGCGTCACGTATCCCGACACCAGCTCGCTTCCGCCCAGCTCCGTGGGCGGAAAGTACCGGCGCGGTGCAGGCGTCACCCGCAGGTCCACGCGCACGCCCTCCGCGTCCGCCACCACGCGGTACACGCCATCGCGCATGCGCACGTATGCCCGATCCCCGAAACGCAGGTCGGGCGACGCCGTGTCGAACCGCACCTGTTCGCCCGGCAGGTCGCGCGTCAGCGAGCGATGGGTGCCGTCCGGCTCGCGCACCGTCAGCAGGATGCGGCCGCCCCAGCGCCCCGGCACGCCCACTTCTCCCGCCACCATGAGCGTCACGTACACCCACCGCTGCTCGCTCAGCACGACGTTGAAGTAGTGCCATTCCGCCCAGGTGCTGTCGCGAACCGGAGGGATGTGAAAGCGGTCGATCTCGCGGTACAGTTCGTCGGACGAGGGACGCAGCCAGCGGCGGTCCGCATCCGAATCCCGCCATCCGCCGCTCAACAGCCTCGGCACCGCGCCGGCCGCTTGCGCGCGTGACGGAATTTCCCCGGCGGCGATGGCGGCGATCCGCCGGTCCCCCGCGAACAGCTCCACCTGCTTGCCGTCCAGCAGCGGCGACACGCCCTCAATGCCAAAATCCTCACGGCCGCGCGGCGATTCCAGCAGGTTGCGGTGCAGAAAACGCGCGTGGTCGATCCCCAGAAACAGCGACGACACGCCGCCGGACTTGAGCATCTCCGCGCTGATGCCGGCCGGAACGACCACCACGTCGCCGCCGCCGACCAGTTCCGCGTCACGCGCCTGGTTCAGCATCGCTTCGCCGACGGCCAGCAGCACCACCATTACCGCCACGCCGAGCGAATACCCGCCCAGCAGAAAGAGCGCGCGGCCGGGCCGGTTTCTGAGTTCCGCGAGCGCAAGGCGAAAGATCATCCGCCCGTCCAGCGCAGGTCGGTGATGACGGGGAGGTGATCCGTGGCCCGATGCGACGTTTCCGCGTCCAGCCCGTGGTGCGCGCGCCACGTCCGCGACAGGTCCCCCGAGTTCAGCGGAAAGCTCTGCAGGATCGTCAACGCCGCGTCGCCGACAAGGACGTAGTCGAGCCGCCCCGGCGTAAAACGGTCGCCCGGCTTCTCCCATGTCGCCATGGATGCGCCATTCAGCCGCCGCGGCTCCGCGATCACGAGCGCAGAGCCGTCCACATCGGTTCCCGCCGCGAGCAGTTCCAGCGGCGTGCGCGATCCCACCAGGTTGAAGTCGCCGGCCACGATCACCGCGTCCACTCCGCCGCCGCGCAGCGCCTCACGGATTCCGTCACGGAGCACGGCGGCTTCCACGCGCCGCAGCCGGTCTGACGGGCTGCCGGGATCGCCGCAGCATTCCAGGTCCACCGTGACGGCAAGCAGTCGCCGGCCCCCCATTTCCGCCACCGCGCCAACCGTCGGCACGCCCTCTGAGGCGCGGCGCGCGGCCGCGGCATGGGCAGAAGCGGCGGCGTCGCGCGGCACCAGAGCGGCGGCGGAGTCGGGGTACGCCACGTGCCCCGCGAACGGCGTGGCGACCGAGACGGGAGCGCGCACCGCCACCACGCCGCGCTGCGTACCGCCGGACCGGCCCAGCACGCCGCGCCACGGCCGGTCGCCGGGAAGGATGCGGTTGAGGATGATGAGCACCTTTTCCGCCGAATCGGTATCCACCTCGTCCAGAATCACCACGTCCGGCTGCACCGCGCGGAGCAGCGCGCCGAACTCCACCGTCCCCTCGAACAGGTCGTCGCGCCCCACATTCCACGACAGCAGGCGGAAATCCGTCCCCGGCGCGCGGGCGAGCGGGTCCGCGTCCCCGTGGCCGCGCGGGGTAGGGCGGTGGGCGCCGGGAGACAGCGGGGCGGAGAAGATCACGGTCTGGTCGATGACGGAATCCGTGCGGTCACGCGCCACGATCCGCGCGCGCAGCCGGCCGCCGAAGCGGAACGGCGCGCCGCGGCCCAGCCGCACTTCAAAGCGCCGCGAGCCCACGCTGGGCGCCATCAGCACGCCCGCGTCCACGGCGGGAATCTCCTCCGGCGCGCCGCCCGCGCGGCGGATGATCCGCAGCATCGTCCCCGACAACCCGCCGTTCGGCGCGCGCGGCGAGAACGCCAGCACCGCGTCCACGCCGCGCATCTCCATCTCCGTCCAGCCGCTCGCGGTGTCGCCATCCGTGTCCAGCAGCACCTGCAGCGTTCCCGGCAGCGACTGCAGGGCAATCGGACGTTCCAGGTCCAGCAGCAGGTATACGCCCTCCGCGTCGTCGCGCACGCGGACCTCGCGCATGTCGGCAAAGGGTGCAGGGGCGTCCGCCGCGTCCATCACCGCGGCGGGGATGCCGCTCCACTCGTCGAACGCGCCGTCCAGTACGACGGGCGCGGCGGACTGCGCGCGGGCGGACGCCGCAAAGGCCATCGCCAGCAGCACGGAAGCCGCCGCCGTGCGGATGACCATCGACCGATGAATCCGGGTCATCCGCGCACGTCTCCGGACAGGGACGGCTCACCGCCGCCGTGGTCCGCCACGATCAGTCCGTCCGCCATCTCCACCCGCCGCCTCGCCCTTTGCGCCACGTGCGAGTCGTGCGTGACGATGACCAGCGTGGCGCCGTCCGCGTTCAGCCGCTCGAACAGGCCGATGATCTCGTCGCCGGTCCTGCGGTCCAGTTCGCCGGTGGGCTCATCCGCAAAGATCACCTCCGGCCGGTTGCCCAGCGCCCGCGCGATGGCCACGCGCTGCTGCTCGCCGCCGGACAGGTGCGGCGGGCGGTGCTTGAGCCGGTGCTCCAGCCCCACGTAGGCCAGCAGTTCACGCGCGCGTTCCCGCCGTTCGCGCCGGGCCATCCCCGCTTCCGCCATCGGCAGTTCCACGTTTTCCGCCGCGGTCAGCACGGACAGCAGGTGGAAGCGCTGAAAGATGAAGCCGACTTTGGTAAGCCGCAGGGCTGAGCGTCGCCCCTCGTCCAGTGCGTAGATGGACTGGCCCAGCAGAGACACGGTTCCCGCCGTGGGCGCTTCGATTCCCGCCAGGGTGTTGAGCAGCGTGCTCTTGCCGCACCCGGACGGCCCCACGACGGCCACGTGCTCGCCGCGCGCGACCGTGAGGTCCACGCCGCGCAGCGCCCGCACGGCGTCGGATTCGTACGGATATTCCTTCAGCAGCCCGCGGGCTTCAATGACGGAGGACAAAGGCAGACGAGTGCGTGAGTGCTGGGTGCGTGAGTGCGTGAGTGCGGTAGATGACGGAAACCGGTTACTCGGCTTCTTCGCGCAGGGCGCGGCCCAGTGCGGTGCGGGCTGCGTTCCAGCCGGGAACCAGCCCCGCGACGGCGCCCACGGCGATCACGATGGACATGGCCAGCGCCACGCGGCCGGCGTCCCAGGCAAAGAAGGTCATCTTTGCGGGGATGCCGGGAAAGGAGAGGAGGATGCGGTCCAGCCGCCCCGCCATCCACAGCCCCAGCGGCAGCCCGATCAGGCATCCCGATCCCGCCAGCACCAGTCCTTCCGTGACGATGGCGAGCAGCACCCGCCGCCGGCGCACGCCGATGGCGCGAAGGGTAGCGATCTCGCCGAACCGCTCGCGCACGCCGATGGTGATGATCGTGGAGATGAGCAGCGCCGTCACCGCCAGCGCGATGCTCCCCAGGATGGTCGCCATCTGCTGAAAGTAGAGCAGGCGCCGGTCCATTTCCGCCATCAGCTCGCGGGTGGAGTACGTCGACACTTCAGGCACGACGGCGCTGATCCGCCGGGCGACAGCGCCGTCATCTACCCCCTCGTCCGTGGCCACGCCAAAGAGCGAAACCTCGCGCGTGCGGCCGGTGACCTGCTGCACGTCCGCGATGGGCATGGCCAGCGAGCGCTGGCCGGCGTAGTCGTACAGAAAGTCCGCGACGGCACTTACCCGCCACGTCCGCGTCTGCCGCGCGCGCCCCAGCGAAATGTCCAGGTCTGACGCCAACCGGATGCTGTCGCCCACGCTCAACCCCTCGTCGCGTGCGAGCGGTTCGCTCAGCACCACCTGGCCTGGTCCGGGAGGCGTTCCCGAGGTGATGCGGTAGAGGAACTGGGAGTTGGGGTCCACCCCTGTCGTAAAAAGCGGCTCTCCCGCGCTGGCTCCGCGCGCCAGGTAGAACTGCGCCCCCAGGACGGGAGCGACGGCGCGCACGCCGGGAACGGCCGCAATCCGCCGCCCCACCTCGTCGCCGCCCGCGATTCCCGCCTCGCTGTCGAACGGCAGACTTCCGCGCGGGGTGACGCGAATGGCGTAGCCGCTGACGCCCAGAAGCTCGCCGAAGCTGCCGGTAAGCCCCGACGCCAGCATCGTCATGTCCAGCAGCAGCGCGGCGGAAACCGCGATTCCCGCCAGCGCGAGCGCGGTGCGTCCCCCGCGGCGAAAGAGCGAGCGCAGAAAGGCGGATACGATCACCTCTGCCCCAGCTTCTGCGGCGCCACGCGCACAACCCGCCACGCCGCGAGCACGCCGGCCGTGGCCCCCAGCAGCAGTCCCAGCACCGCCGCCAGCAGCACGATGCGCGGTGTGACCAGCGCAAACTTGAGCGTGGTGTCGTACACGCTGGCGTAATAGGCGTTTACGATTCGCGCCACGATCATCCCCAGCACGCCGCCGCTGATCGATCCGATGACGGCGATGCCGATGGCCTCCAGCACGATGGCGCGGAACACCGTCCCCCGGCTCACGCCGATCAGCCGCAGCATTCCCATGTCGCGCTTGCGTTCATCCACGCGGATGATCATCACGCACAGCAGGAAGATGGCGCTGGCCAGGATGGTGACGATGCCGATGGCGTCGTGAAAGCGCGAGACGACGCGAAAGGTGGCGCTCGTCTGCTCCGCCAGCGCCGCGCTGCCATACGCGCGCGTCCCGAAGGCGACACCTTCGATCCACCGCGCGGCCGAATCCGCGTCTGCCCCGGGGCGCAGCACCACGGCGAAGCGGTCCACGCGGTCGTGCGCGGGGAGCATGGCTTCCAGGTCCGGCAGGTGCAGGCGGATCTCGAAGTCGTTGCGCGCGATGCGGTTGGGGTCCGCCGCGCGCTCAAACACGCCGGCCACCACAAACGGGCGCGGCTGCGGACTTCCCGCCAGCGCGCGTACGCGCACGGTATCGCCCACGGCGAGCGGCACCGACTCCGCGAGCCGGCGCTCCACCAGAATTCCCGGCGTCTGCACGGGCGCCGCGCCCAGCACCGCCGCCATCAGCATCGTTGCGATCACCTGTTATCTCCGCTGCCCCGAACCACGCTATGCAAACCTTGTGCACTCCGTCGCCGCCACACTCCGGCCGTCGTCACAAGCATTCTGCGAGGGAGAAGGAGATGAGAAAAGGGCGGGGGATCACGACCACGTAGAAACGCGGTGACGGATCATTCTCGATCCGCCACCGCCGGGCAGGCCACGCACCCGCCATCACCGTCCAGAAGGGGTCTGCGACAGCGATGCCGCGGAAGCTGGGCCGCGCTATGGCTGCCTGGCCGACGCCGGAGGTACAGGCGCGGTGGTGACGGGAAGGGTGAGTGTGAACGTGCTCCCCTCGCCCTGCACGCTGCGCACCGACAGGTCACCCCCCAGCAGCCGCGCGAACTCGCGGCTCAGCGCCAGCCCCAGCCCCACGCCTCCCTCCACCCGCGTGGTGGACGGATCCACCTGGTAGAACGGCTCAAAGATCCGCTCCGCCAGGTCCGGCGCGATCCCCTGGCCGGTGTCCTCCACCTCCACGCGAAGCTCGTCGTCCACGCGCGCCAGGCGCACACGGATGCCGCCTTCGCGGGTGAACTTGGTGGCGTTGCCGATCAGGTTGGTCAGAATCTGCCGCACCAGCCCGGGATCGGTGTACGTGGGCGGCACCTTTTCCGCCTCGGCGTCCAGCGTCAGCCCGCGCGCGCCGGTCCCGCCGCGCAGCGCATCCACGATTTCCAGCACCAGCGGCCGCAGGGCCACCATTTCCAGCCGTACGCGCTTGGTTCCCGCCTCCAGCCGTGCCACGTCCAGCACCTGGTCGATCAGCGAGATCAGGTGGCGCCGCACGCCGTGCATCCGCGCCAGCACCTGGGACTGCGCCTCCGTCACCGGCCCGTACAGGCCGTCCGCCAGCAGGCTGGAATACCCCTCCAGCGCGTTGAGCGGGGTGCGGAGTTCGTGGCTCATCATCGCCAGAAACTCCGATTTGGCGCGGCTGGCGGCCTGGGCACCCTCGTACAGGCGCGCGTTGCGCACGGCCAGTGCGGCCTGGTTGCCCAGCAGGGCCAGCGTTCCCACGTCTTCGGCGGTGAACGGCGGCTGGCGCGGCGAGCGTACCACGCCCAGCACCCCCACCGGCTCGTCTCCCGCCCGAAGCGGCACCAGCGCGTAGTGCTGCACCCCGATGCGCTGAAAGAAGTCCAGCGCGGGGTGCGCGCCGGGCTCGCCGGCGCTCATCATCCGCGGCTGGCCGTCGCGCGTGACTTCTTCCGTGAGGCTGCCCTCCAGTTTTCCGCCGTATCCGCGCACCGGCTCCATGAGCCCCGTCGCAACCGGCATCAGCACCTCGTCGCGGGCCTCGCCGGTGAGCACGGTGAGCGCGGCGCCCTCCGCGTCCGTCAGCTCCGCGGCCAGCCGGGCAATGCGCTCCATGACCTCCGCGGGGTCCAGCGTGCTGGCCAGCGCCTCGGCCGCGTTCACCAGCGCGTGGTTCACCTCGGCGCGCCGCCGCTCCTCGGCAAAGCGGCGGGCGTTGTGCACGGCCAGCGCGGCGGAGTCGGCGAACGCCTCCAGCAGCCGCGCGTCCTCCTCGCGGAACCCGTCCGTCCGGTTGACGACGGCCAGCACGCCCAGCGGTTCGCCGAACGCGCGCATGGCCACCATCAGCACGCTCTGCACGCCGGCGCGGTCCACGATGGGGCGCCCCGCCTCGGAGGTGGGAATCTGCCCGCCGGCGTTGTACACCTGCGTCCCGTCGCGCAGCGCCCGTTCGGTGAGCGTCCCCGCCAGCGGGAGCTCCGCGCCGTCCACCGCCTCCCACGTCCCCAGCCCGGGCGCGATGCGCACCCGGTCCGTTCCCGCCAGCGGCGTGGCGACGAACGCGCCGCGCGCGCCCAGCAGCTCCATGGCGCTCTGCGCGGCCAGCCGCAGCACGTTCTCCGGATCCAGCGACGACACCAGCGCGCGCCCCATCACCCGCAGCGCCCGGCTTTCCTCGGCGCGCAGCGCGGCTTCGGCGGCGGCGTGCTCGGCCTCGGCGGTGCGCTCCACCAGCGCGCGCTCCAGCCCCAGCCGCTCGCTGACGTCGTAAAAGGTGACCATCCCGCGCTCCACCGCGCCCGACGCGCCGCGCAGGGGGACGCCGGAGACAAAGAGCGTGCGGCGCGCGCCGTCCTCCGCCTCCAGCACCACCTCCACGTCGCGGCTGGGCTCGCCGCGAAGGGCGCGCGCCAGCGGGCTGTCGTCCGCCCGAAAGGGGCGTCCGTCCTGCAGCACCATCCGCCACCGCGAGGCGTACTCGGCCACGCCGTCCGCGGCCAGCTCCTCCGCGGGGCGGCCGCCGATGGCCACGGCCGCCGCGTTCATGTACGAGGTGCGGCCGGAGGGCGCCTGCGCCACGACGACGCCCACGGGCAGCGTTTCCAGCACCTCGAACAGCGCGCGCCACTCCGATTCCAGGTCGTGGCGGGCGCGCACCAGGTCGGTGATCTCCACCACCAGCAGCAGAATGTGCGTCGCCAGCCCGGCGTGGTCCGGGGCCAGCGGCTGCAGCGTCAGCCGGAACCACGCGGGGCCGCGCTGAAAGCCGCCGTACTCGTATTCCGGGTGCGTGTACGGAATCCCCGTCCGCCGCACCTGCTCCATCAGCGCCCGCAGCCCGGAGCGCTCAAAGTCGGGAATGAACTCCTCCAGCCCCCGGCCAATGACGGCGCCGGCCGCGTTCCACGGCGGGTCCAGCAGCGCGGAGTACGCCTCGTTGCTTTCCAGCACCGCCAGCGACGCGCCGTCCAGCAGCGCCAGCGCCACCGGCGCCCCGGCCACGATCTCGTCCAGCCGCTGCTCTCGCGCGGCCAGTTCCTCGCTGGCGCGGGCCACGCGGGCGCGCAGCTCCTCCGCATCCACCTGCGCGGTCACGTTGCGCAGCCGCACGCGAAGCTCGCCGCTGCCCAGCGGCTCGGCGGCCACTTCCCACACGAAGCCGCCGCCCCGCTCGCGGCCTACGCGAAAGGTGGCGGGCGTGCCGTCCATGGCGGCGCGCAGGTGCTCCGCCTCCGCCGTGTTTTCCCATCCGGGAAGCAGGTCCCAGAAGCGGTCCGCGTCCGGCGAGCCGCCCAGCAGGTCCAGAATCTCCAGCAGCGACACGTTGGCGTAGCGCACGCGCCAGTCCGTGGACAGCACGCACACGCCGTCGCGCGCCCGGTCGTACTGGGCGGCGGGCTGGGGATCGGGGGTCCCGCGGGAGATGGTCACGGCTCGGGGTCTCGGGTTCAGGGGCGCAAGACGGCGCGCCCCGGCAAAATCACGGCCACGCATCAGGATTGCCCAAGGCTGCCCCGCGCGCCTCATCCTGCCGCCGTGCCTGAACCCGTACGGCGCCGGGCGCCGGGAGTTCCCGCGGTGCACACCGGGAGCACCGCGGTGACACGCGCTCCGCCCGTCCAGGTGCCCCGGTGGATGAACGGCGGCCGGGCGATCACGGTCGATGTGCGTGGCCGGCGGATCCGGCGCGTCCCGTTCGCGTAATGGCGAATGACAGGCGTGCCCCGCTCGCCGCAAGCTCCCTCGAGAACGAGGCCTTGGGATAAGCTGTGATGGGCGCACGTACCTGACGCGCAATGACTTACGCGCCGCGAGGCGTCATCCTGAGGAGGCGCCGAAGGTACCTGCCTCCACTCCACAGTCTGGCGCCGACGAAGGATCTGCTGTCCCCGCGAGAACAGGCGTGAGTGTCGCGACGTTGGCTCGGCGGAAAGTAGATCCTTCGGTCGCGCAGGATCCAGCGCGGCAGAAGGGGCGGCGCACGCTCCCTCAGGATGACGCCTTGTGGCGCAGGCGTTTGCAAGCCGCTGCCACGGCTCAAACGGGCGCCATCCTGACGACGAGGCGCAGGAAGCACTTGATCCGGATGGTGCATGTCGCGTCCGTCAGACGTGTGCAGACAGCTGCGTTTGATCCGGGCGATACAAATCGCGGCTGCCATCCGTCAGACGTGTGCAGGCCGCGTTCGACGGAGTCGGAGGCAAAGGGTGGCGAACTGCGGCGCTCTGCCGATGGAAAACCATCCATCGAACCGGAACCGGGTCAGCTGACCCATCCCGAACCGTGCGCGCGCCGACAGATTCCGCGCTCTCAATCCAGTCGCGAGACGATCGTGGAAACACGTGTTTTCAATCCGTTCAATATTGACTGAATGAAGAGAACGGTATACCTTGTTCACTGCTGATTGAACGGATCAAACGCAGTCCGCGGGTCCGTGGCTCACACACCCGGGATGAGATGCAGCAGACGGTGCTCCAGTTCGTCGAGCGGATGGCGCTGATCTGCGAAAAAGAGGGAATGCCGCGCATCGCGGGCCGCATCTTCGGCTACCTGCTGGCGAGCGACCAGACGTACTCGCTGGAAGAACTCGCCGAGCACCTGCAGGCCAGCAAGGCGTCCGTGAGCACCAACGCGCGCATGCTGGAGCAGTTCGGGATGATTCAGCGCGTGAGCGTGCTGGGCGACCGGCGCGACTTCTACCGCGTGGAAGACGATCCGTGGGAGCGCATGCTGCGGGTGGCGCAGAGCCGCTGGCGCGACATGGCGAACGCATTCGCCGACGCGCGTGAACGGCTTCCGGACCCCGCCGGCCGTGTGCGCGTGGCCGAAGCGGAGCGCTTTCACCGGCTGCTGATCACCGATTGTGACGCGCTGATCGACCGCTGGCACGCTCTGCTCGCCGCGGAGGCGCGCACCCCGACGGAGACGGCCGGCCCCGGCGTGTAACGATCACGGAACGCATGCAAGCAACCACTTGCTTGCATCGTCCGCCGCGGGTAGGTTGCCGCCATGGATGTACGAGACAAGCTGCTTCAGGCCGCTCTGCGGGTGTTTGAGGGATGCGGATCGCGCGGGGCCACCACCCGCCGCATCGCCGCCGAGGCCGGAGTCAACGAGATCACGCTGTTCCGCCACTTCGGCAGCAAGGCGGCGCTGCTGAACGAGGCCATTTCCGGCGGCGCGCCGCGGCCGGGTGCGCCCCTTCCCGCGGAGCCGCGCGACCCCGCGGCGGAACTGCTGGCCTGGGCGCGGATGCAGCATGCGGGACTGCGGCGCAACGCGGCGCTCATCCGCACCAGCATGGGGGAGATGGAGCGCAACCCCGAGCTGATGCGGCACACGGCGGAAAACCCGCGGCGTTCGCACACGGAGCTGCACGCGTACATGGAGCGGCTCAGCCAGGCGGGGATGATCCGGGCGGATGTGGATACGTACGCCGCCACCGCCATGCTCATGGGGTCACTCTTTGCCGACGCCATGGGGCGCGACATGATCCCCGACCGCTACCCGTACGGCGAAGCGGACGCGCCCGCGAAGTACCTTGAACTGTTTCTGCGGGCCATCGGAGCCGAACCCGATGCCGCATCCCCGGCCGGAACGCCGGACGAAGTGGCGGGACCGTTTTCCTGACGTTGGTACGCAGCTCCCCCCTCAACTGAACCCCATGTCTGCTTTTCACCGGCGCGGCCGGTTCGCCCGCGGCGCCGCCCTGCTGGGGGCGCTGCTGGCCGCCCTTCCCGCGGCCGCGCAGCAGCCCGCCGTCACCGTCTCGTCGCCCGCCCCCGGCGCGCGCCCGCTGACGCTGGACGAGGCGCTGCGCCTGGCCGAGGACGCCAGCGAAACCGTGCAGATCGCCCGCGCCGGGGTGACCCGCGCCCGCGGCGACGTGCTGCGCGCCCGCAGCGAGCGGCTTCCGCAGCTGAACGGCTCGCTCAACTACAGCCGCGCCCTGGCCTCCGAGTTCCAGTCGCTGGGCGGCGGCGGAGGGAGCGACACCACCACCGCGCCGGCGCCTGCGTGCGGACGCTTCGCCCCCAATCCCTCGCTTCCCGTGGCGGAGCGGCTGGATTCGCTGGAGGCGGCGGTGAACTGCGCGCAGAACTCCAATCCGTTCGCCGCGTTCAGCGACCTTCCCTTCGGCCGCGAGAACACGTGGCAGCTGGGGCTCAGCTTCAGCCAGTCCATCTTCAACGGCGGGCGCACGGCGGCCACCAACCGCATCGCCGACGCGGGGCGCGCCCGGGCCGCCATCGAACTGAACGCCCAGCGCGCGCAGCTGGCCCTGGACGTCACCCAGGCGTACTACGACGCGGCTTTGTCGGACCGTCTGGTGACCATCGCCGAGGCCACGCTGCAGCAGTCCGAAACGACGCTGCAGCAGACGCGGCTGGCGCGGCAGGTGGGTAACACGCCGGAGTTCGAGCTGCTGCGGGCGCAGGTACAGCGCGACAACCAGCTTCCTCTTGTCATTCAGAGGCGCGCAGATCGGGACCTCGCGTACAGCCGGCTGGCGCTGCTGCTGGATCTGCCGGCCGGCGCATCGCTGGCGCTGACCTCGCCGCTGGACGATTCGCGCGCCGTTCCCGTCGCGCGCTTCGCGGCCGACGAGGCGCTGCTGGGCGACACCACGGTGGAAAACCGCGCCCCGGTGCAGCAGGCCATTACCGCCGTGAGCACGCAGGAAAGCGCGCTGCGCATCGCGCGGTCGCAGCGGCTGCCCACGATTGCCGTCACCTCGCAGTACGGGCGGGTGGCGTATCCCACGGGCGCCTTTCCCAGCCTGGGCGACTTTCGCAGCAACTGGACGGTGGGCGCCGGGCTGACCATTCCCATCTTTACCGGCGGGCGCATCCGCGGCGACGAGCTGGTGGCCGAGGCCAACCTGCTTGAATCGCGCGCGCGGCTGCGGCAGGTGCAGGACGCGGCGCGGCTGGACACGCGCAACGCCCTGGAGCGGCTGGAACAGGCGCGCGCGCAGTACCAGGCCAGCGCGGGCACGGTGGAGCAGGCCGCCCGGGCGTACAGTATCGCGGAAGTTCGCTACCGCGAGGGGATCAGCACGCAGGTGGAGCTGGCGGACAGCCGCATTCTGCTTCAGCAGGCGCAGGCCAACCGCGCCGTGGCCGCCCGCGACCTGCAGATCGCGCAGGCCCGCGCCGCCCTGCTCCCCTTTCTGCCGCTGGGCACCGGGCAGACCGGGCAGTCCCCGCAGCAGCAGATGCAACAGCAGCAGACCACGCCGGCCCGCCCGCAGCAGCAGGGCTCGGCGGCAAGCCAGGCAAACGCGTTCACCGGCGGAGTGCAATGATGAAGTCGAGATCGATGGGGGTGGCCGCGCTGGCGCTGGCGCTGGCCGCCTGCGGGCAGAACGGCGAGGCCGCCGAGGGCGCGGCCAAGAAGGAAGAAGCGGTCGTTCTGGGCCCGGAAAGCGTGGTGCAGATCGTCACCGAGCAGATTACGACCGGGCCGGTGATCAGCGGCACGCTGGCGGCGGACCGCGAGGCGCAGGTGCGGGCGGAAGCCGGCGGCGCCGTGGTCGCGGTGCTGGCGGAAAAGGGCCAGGCCGTGCGCTCCGGGCAGGTGCTGGCGCGCATCGACGACCCGGCGGTGGGCGCGCAGGGGATCTCCGCCGCCTCCGCCGTCCGTTCCGCGGAGCAGGCCGTTGCCATCGCCGCGCGCAACGTGGAGCGCAACCAGTCGCTGAACGCCGCGGGCGCCGTGGCCGACCGCGACCTGGAAACGGCGCGCAACCAGCTGGCCGCGGCGCAGTCGCAGCTGGCGGCGGCGCGCGCGCAGCAGTCGGGCGTGAGCAAGCAGGCGTCCAAGACCACCGTGCGCTCGCCCATCAGCGGCATCGTGAGCGACCGCCCGGTGAGCGCGGGCGACGTGGTGGCGCCCGGCGCGGCGCTGTTCACCGTCGTCGATCCGGGCAGCATGCGGCTGGAGGGCAACGTGCCGGCGTCGGACCTGGGGCAGGTGCGGCCGGGCGCGGCGGTGCGCTTCACCGTCACCGGCTACCCCGGGCAGACCTTCAGCGGCACGGTGTCGCGAGTCAATCCGGCGGCGGACCCGGTCACGCGCATGGTGCCCATCTACGTCAGCATTCCCAACAACGGCGGCACGCTGGTGTCGGGGCTGTTCGCCGAGGGCCGCGTGGAGGCCGAGGCGCGGCAGGGAATTCTGGTGCCCGCGTCGGCCGTGGACGAGCGCGGCGTGCAGCCGGCCGTCCTGCGGCTGGCGGGCGGCAAGGTGGAGCGCGTCCCGGTCACCCTGGGCGTGCGGATGTCGGAAACGGACCGGGTGGAGATCACCTCCGGCGTGAACGCCGGTGACACGCTGCTGACCGGCGCGGCGCTGGGCACTTCGCCCGGTACCCGCGTAACGGTGCGCGCCGCATCGGCCGCCGCGCCGGCGGCCCGGTAAAGGAGAAAGCGACCATGTTCATCTCCGATTTCGCCATCAAGCGGCCCGTGGTCACCGTGGTGACCATGCTGGCGCTCGTGGTGTTCGGCATCTTCAGCCTGCTCAGCCTGGACACGGACGAATTTCCGGAGGTGGACGCGCCCTTCATCTTCGTCTCCGTCCCCTATCCCGGCGCCTCGCCCGACATCGTGGAGCGCGAGGTCGTGGATCCCATCGAGGAGGCGATCGCGGGGCTCAGCGGCATCGACAAGATCCAGAGCAGCGCGCTGGACGGCTTTGCCTCCATCCAGGCCATCTTCGTCTACGGGACCGATCCGCAGCAGGCGTCGCAGGACATCCGCGACGCCATCAGCCAGATCCGCGGCGACCTGCCGCTGGAAATGGAAGAGCCGATCCTGGCGCGGTTCGACCCCAACGACCAGCCCATCGTGTCGCTCACGCTGTCGAGCAAGACGATGTCGCCGGCGGACCTTACGCGCATCGCCGACCCGGGCATCACCCGCGACCTGCGCGGCATCGCCGGCGTGGCCGAGGTGCAGGTGGCCGGCGGCGTGGAGCGCGAGCTGAGCGTGCGGGTTGATCCCACGCGCCTGCAGGCCGCGGGGCTCAGCATGCCGCAGGTGCTGGGCGCGCTGCAGACGCAGAACCTGGCCGTTCCGGTGGGCCGGCTGAACGAGGCGCTGGAGGAACGGACGATCCGCCTGCGCGGGCGCCTGCGCTCTCCCGCGGAGTTCGCCTCCCTCGTGGTGGCGTCGCGCAACGGCGTTCCCGTCCGCCTGTCGGAAGTGGCGACGGTGACCGACGGCACGGAGGAGCCGCGCTCGCTGGCGCTGTTCAACGGGCAGCCGGCGGTGGGCATCGACGTGGTGAAGTCGCAGAACTTTTCCACCACGGCGGTGGCCGGCACGGTCATCGAGCGGGTGGATGAACTGCAGAAGAAGCTGCCGGCGGGCGTAAAGCTGGACGTGGTGCGCAACTCCGGCGACCGCGTGGCCAACAGCGTGGAGAACGTGCAGGAGGCGCTGATCGAGGGCGCGCTGCTCACGGTGCTCGTCGTCTTCCTCTTCCTGAACTCGTGGCGCTCCACGGTCATCACCGGCCTGGCGCTGCCGGTGTCGGTGCTGGCCAGCTTCGTGGCGGTGCGGGCGTTCGGCTTTACGCTGAACACCATGTCGCTGCTGGGCCTTTCCCTGGCGATCGGCATTCTGATCGACGACGCCATCGTCGTCCGGGAAAACATCGTGCGGCATGTGGAGATGGGGAAGGACCACATGACCGCGGCGCACGACGGCACCGACGAGATCGGGATGGCCGTGGCGGCCACGACGTTCTCCATCGTCTGCGTCTTCGTCCCCATCGCCTTCATGGGCGGGCTGGCGGAGCAGTGGTTCGCCCCGTTCGCGCTGACCATCGCCTGTTCGGTGCTGGTGTCGCTCTTCGTCTCCTTCTCGCTGGACCCGATGCTGTCGGCCTACTGGCCGGACCCGCACCGCGAAGAGCACGAAAAGGCGTGGATCACCCGCTGGCTGGACCGCTTCAACGCCTGGTTTGACCGCCGCGCCAACGACTACCGGCACGTGGTGGCGTGGGCGCTGGACAACGCGCTGTCGATGATCCTGATCGCCATCGGCACCTTCGTGGGCGCGCTGGTGGTGCCGGCCAAGGGGTTGTGGGCGTTCCTCGCGGTGATGGCGGTGGTATTCGCCGCGGTGATGGTGCTGACCTTCGTGCGCTTTCCGCGCGGGGCGGGCGGCGGGGCGGTAAAGACCCTGGTGACCGTGCTGACCGTGTTCGGGATGTACCTGGCCATCAAGGCCGCGCCGGAAGGCGGCAAGCTGGGCTCCGAGTTCTTTCCCAAGGACGACCAGTCGGAGTTCGAGGTGGAGATCGACACGCCGCCGGGAAGCAGCCTGGAGTACACACGCCTCAAGGCCGAGGAAGTGGCGGCCATGGCGCGCCGCATCAAGGAAGTGCGCTACACCTACACCACCGTCGGCGGGCGCGGCGGCTCGGTGGACGAGGGGCGCGTCTTCGTCCGCCTGACGCCCAAGGCGGAGCGCGACCGCGGGCAGGAGGACATCGCCAGCGAACTGCGCGAGCAGGCCAAGCGCATCGGCGGGGCGACGGCGGCGCTGGGCACGGGCAACTTCGGCGGCACCAAGCAGATCATGATTCAGCTGCAGGGGCCGGACATCGCCGTGCTGAACCGCATCGCCGAGGACGTGCAGGGGCGCGTGCGGCAGGTGCCCGGCGCGGTGGACGTATCTCTCTCCACCAAGGGGCAGAAGCCGGAGCTCACCGTGGACGTGAACCGCGGCCTGGCCGGCAGCCTGGGCGTGACCGCGGCGCAGATCGCGCAGGCGCTGCGCCCCGCATTCGCCGGCGTGGACGCGGGCGACTGGGTGGACCCGTCGGGCGAAACGCGCGACGTGTACATCCGCTTCACCGAAGAGGCGCGGCAGCGAACGGCGGACCTGGAGCGCGTTCCGCTGGTGCTGGCCGGGCCCACGGGGGCCGTCACCGTGCCGCTGGGGCAGGTGGCCAGCATCAGCCGCGAGCTGGGGCCGGCGCAGATTGACCACCTGGACCGCGAGCGGGTGATCAACGTCGAAGCCAACACGCAGGACCGCCCCGTGTCGGAGGTCGTCGCCGGCATTCAGGACCGCATCAAGGACGTGCGGATGCCGGAGGGCTACGCGCTCAGCTTCGGCGGCGATACCGAGGACCAGACGGAGGTGTTCGGCCGCATCCTGTTCGCGCTGGGCGTGGCGGTGATGCTGATGTACCTGATCCTGGTGGTGCAGTTCGGCAGCTTCCTGGACCCGCTGGCCATCCTCCTTTCCCTCCCGCTCTCCCTCGTGGGCGTGGTGCTGGGGCTGAAGATCGCGGGAAGCACGCTGAACCTGATGAGCATGATCGGCATCATCATGCTGATGGGGATCGTGGCCAAGAACGCCATTCTGCTCATCGACTTCGCCAAGTGGAGCAAGGACGGGGGGATGAGCACGCGCGACGCGCTCATCGAGGCCGGCGCCATCCGCCTGCGCCCCATCCTGATGACGACATTCGCGCTGATCGCGGGAATGCTTCCCGTGGCGCTGGGCCGCGGCGAGGGCGCGCAGTTCCGGGCGCCCATGGGCATCGCCATCATCGGCGGCGTCATCACCAGCACTCTGCTGACGCTGCTTGTCATTCCCACCGTGTGGGAATTGCTGGACGCAATGCGGGTGAAGGTGTTCGGCCTGTTCGGGCGGACGCCCAAGTCGCACGGCGGCGGGCACGGCGACGGCCATGGCGGGCACGGCCAGCCGGTGCCGCACGAGCCGCGCAGAGTGGCCGCGCAGGACCGCGAGCCCGCCCTGCAGGGAGACTGACCCGGCCGGCCCTCCGCGCGCTTCCGCACTCCGGGAGGCGCGCGGACCCGTTGGGGGACGGATGCGGCGGGCCCGAAACCCGCGTATGTGGATGGTGCAGAGCGGTTTGCGCGTTCCCGGGCGGGAACGCGAAAGCGTGAACCGAGTGCGTGGTGCGGTGTATCAGCACGTCTCCCCGGGCGGGGAGGCACGCGACCGGACCCGGATCACCGGGCCGGCGCTTCTTTCTTTTCGAGGTCGCATGCAGACGACGCGCGAGCAGCCCGCTCCGGCGGGCAGCCCCGTTTCTCCCCCTTCCGCGCGCAGGGTGCCCGCCCCGGTGGGCTGGGCCGAGCGCCGCCTGGCCGCCGCGGGCCGCGCCGCCGAGCGCCTGCTGGAGCACGCGGGAGGGATGGCCACCCTGTTCTGGCGGACGCTGGTGTACCTGTTCACCGGCCGCATTCCGCTCAGCGAAGTGGCCACGCAGGTGTACTGGATGGGGATCGGCTCCATTCCCATCGTGCTGGTGACGGGCGGGCTGGCCGGGGTGGTGACGTCGCAGCAGGGCGGATACCAGTTCACCGGCAACGTGCCGCTGTACTACGTGGGCAGCATCGTGGCCAGCACCATCATCCTGGAGCTGGGGCCGGTGCTGACGGCGGTGGTGCTCATTGGCCGGGTGGGCGCGCGCATCACCGCCGAGCTGGGGACCATGCGGGTGTCGGAGCAGATCGACGCGCTGTACTCGCTGGGCCGCGACCCCATCCGCACGCTGGTGGCGCCGCGCATCGTGGCGGGGATCATCTCGGTGCCCATCCTGGTGGCCATCGCCAACGGCACGGGGCTGCTGACGGGAATGCTGTCGGCGCAGTTCACGCTGGGGCTGGGGCGGCAGTCGTTCTTTTACGGCGCCGGGCTGTTCTGGCACAACTGGGACATGTTCTACTCGCTGGCCAAGGCGGTGAGCTTCGGCTTCATCATTCCGCTGGTGGCCAGCCACATGGGGCTGGCCACGCGGGGCGGCGCCGAAGGGGTGGGCAAGTACACCACCGCCGCCGTGGTCACGATGACGCTGGGCGTCCTGATTCTGGACGCGATGTTCCCGCCGCTGCTGCTGAACTAGGGAGGCGCCGCGTGAACGACGTGATGGTGGAGTACATCGACCTGTACAAGGCGTTCGACCACCCGGTGCTGGCGGGCGTCACGCTGGACGTGGGGCGGGGCGAAACGATCTCGGTGGTGGGGCACAGCGGCACGGGCAAGAGCGTGCTGCTCAAGAACACCATCGGCCTGATCGTCCCCGACGCGGGCGACGTGGTGATCGACGGGCAGTCGGTGGTGCGGGCCGACCGGCGGCAGCTGGCCCGCATCCGCAAGAAGGTGGGCTACGTGTTTCAGAACGCCGCGCTGTTCGACAGCATGTCAGTGTTCGAGAACGTGGCGCAGGGGTTGAGCGACGAGGAGCAGAAGGAGCTGGGCACCAAGGCGCTGCTGGCCAAGGTGGCCGAGGCGCTGGAGCTGGTGAACCTTACGCCGCGCAAGGTGCTCAGCAAGCTGCCGTCGGAGCTTTCCGGCGGCATGCGCAAGCGGGTGGGGATCGCGCGGGCCATCGTGGGCCGGCCGGAGATCCTGCTGTACGACGAGCCGGTGACGGGGCTGGACCCGGTGAACGGCACGGTGGTGCACCGGCTGATTGACCAGCTGAGCACCGAACTGGGCGTCACCAGCATCATCGTGACGCACGACATCGAGGGAACGCTGCCCATTTCCGACCGGGTGGCCATGCTGGACCACGGCCGCATCCGCTTCGTGGGGACGGCCGACGAGTTCCGAAACAGTACCGACGCGCTGGTCCGGGCCTTTCTGGAGCGCGACGTTCCTGATACTGATGACCTGCTGGAGCCAGTATGATTCAGCGTGCTGACGGCAAGGCGCCCACCGCGCCCGCCAACCGACTTTCTCAGGAGGACCTGCGGGCCATGGCTCCCATCCGCGCACCCCGTCGTGAAATTCACGTGGGACTCTTCGTGGTGCTGGGCCTGCTGGCCCTGCTGACCTCGCTGTTCGCGCTGACGGACCCGGGCACCTTCCGCGGCCGCTACCACGTGTACACGATGGTCCAGGACGCCGGCGGCATCCGCAAGGGCGACCCGGTGCGCATGAAGGGCGTCAACATCGGCCGCATCCGCGACTTCGAGATCGGGACCAACGGGGTGCGGGTGGCGATGGAGATGGAAAAGGAGTTCATGGTTCCGGCGGACTCCAAGATCTCCATCGTGAGCGGCGGGCTGCTGCAGAGCATGGTGGCGGTGGTGGAGCCGGGCACGTCGCGCGAGCGGGTGCCGGACGGCGCGGTGCTCCCCAATGTAGACCAGCCCACCCTGTCGCAGTCGGCCGAGAGCATCGCCGCCAAGGGCGACAGCGTGCTGCTGCGGGCGCAGCGGCTGCTGAGCGACCAGACCATCAACGCGGTGGGCGGAAGCGCGCAGGACATGCAGGCCCTGCTCAAGCAGCTGACGCTGCTGGCGGCGGAGCAGAGGGTGCAGCTGACGCAGCTGACCACCAGCCTGCAGTCGGCGGCGCGCGGCATCGAGGGCACGGCGCGCAGCGTTCAGGCCACGGCGTCGCAGCCGGAGCTGGCGCGGGCGATCGCGCGCACGGATTCGCTCAGCATCAAGCTGGACGCGGCTTCGGGGTCGCTGCAGGCGGCGGCGCAGAGCATGGCCAGCTTTTCGGGGCGCATTGACCGCGGCGAGGGCACGCTGGGCAAGCTGACGCAGGATGACCAGCTGTACACCAACCTGAACGCGGCCGTCACCAGCCTGAACGAGCTGACGGCGGACATCAAGGCCAACCCGCGGCGCTACATCAACGTGCGGGTGTTCTGATCCGCGGTTGAGCGGTTGGATGGATGGAATGAGGGCGGGCCCGGAGCGATCCGGGCCCGCTTTCGTTTTTCGGCCTCTGACGACCTCGCGTCGCAAGCGAGGTCTGGTCCGTCCCCAGGTTGTCCTGAGCGGATGAATCCGCCGCTCAAACAGCGCAAAGCCCCGAACGGCGCCCACAGGCGCCGTTCGGGGCTTCAACTGCGTCCAGGATCGCCAGCCGCGGCGCACCGTCCGCGGCGGTGAGGTATTCCCGGGAATGTTTCGCGGGTTTGGATCGCCCGAAGCGTCACCTCCGGGGCGTTGCGCGGGTTCAGCGGCGGCGGAAGGTGATGACGCTGTTGTCGGAGGCGGTGAGGCGCAGGACGCTGCCCACCGCGATGCCGCGCATCGTGCCCTCGCCGAAGTTCACCATCAGCGAGTCGCCGCGCAGGCGCCAGGTGCCCGGGACCGTGTGCTCCCGCGGCTCCGGCGCGTCCGCGCTCTGCGCGGAGATCGTGAGCACGGCGGCATCGGGCGGGGTGAGCGCGAGCGTTCCGGCGTGCAGCATCACGTTGTTCTCCCCCCGGCCGCGCGCGGGGAGCGGCCGCCCGTCCACATCCGCCAGCACGTACGCGCCGCCGACCGCGTCCCGCTGTGCGCCCGGCCCGGCATCCGCCGGGCGGACGGGGATGGCTCCCGCGCAGCCCGCGCTCGCGAGGGCCACGCCCATGCACGCGGCGATCATCGCGCGGCGGGTGCTCGCGGCCAGCATCTGCGTGTCAGCGTTTCGCATTCGGTATGGCGGGCGGATGGTTGAATTTCGGCCAGCGGGGGCGCTCCTCGTGCCACCGTGCGGTGACCGCGGCAATGTATCTCGCGCGGCGCCGGGCACACAATCAGCCTCATCTCATGAGCGCGTGACACGCTCTGCCACACGCGGAAATCCGCCACCGCGCTGAGGTCTCCCCCTCTCCCGCTTGCGGGAGAGGGGGCCGGGGGGAGAGGGGTGCCCGCCGCCGCGCCAAACTCTCCGGAGCACACGAATCCGCCGTTCTCCCCTCCTCCGTGCGGCTGCTTGCGTGGAGAGGGGCCCCACGCCGCATCGGTTCACAAAGCTCGATGATCTCCACGTCTGACGGCGGGTGCAGGGCGATCAAGACTGCGTGAGCGCGGCACTTGCTACGGCCCTGCGGCAGCGGAGGCGCTCCGGCAGCGCCCCATCCATCCAGACGATCGCAGATCCCGTGAGCGACCTGACTTCCAAGGCGCAGTTTCCGGCGGAGGCCGGCAAGGACGGCGGATTCGTCCGCCAGCCCTACAACATCCGCGGCCGCATCACCGCGGACGGCTCCTCCGGCTTTCCCGCGGAGGCCGGGCGCTATCACCTGTACGTGTGCTACGCCTGCCCGTGGGCGCACCGCGCCATCATCGTGCGCAAGCTGCTGGGGCTGGAGGATGTGATCAGCATGTCGGCGGTGGACCCCATCCGCGACGAGCGGGGCTGGGCCTTTCGTGAGGGGAACGGGCACGGGCCGGACCCGGTGAACGGCTTCCAGTTTCTGTCAGAGGCGTACCTGCAGACCGATCCCACCTTTACCGGCCGGTATACCGTGCCCGTGCTGTGGGACCGGGTGACGGGAAAGCTGGTGACCAACAACTATCCCGACATCACCATCGACATGGAGACGCAGTTCGGCGCGTTCCACAAGCCGGGCGCGCCGGATCTGTATCCCCAGGCGCTGCGGTCCGAGATCGACGAGATCAACGAGATCGTGTATCGCGACGTGAACAACGGCGTGTACCGCGCCGGGTTCGCCACCGCGCAGGAGGCGTACGAGGCGGCGGTGGACCAGCTGTTCACCCGGCTGGACTGGCTGGAGGACCGCCTTTCCCGACAGCGCTACCTCGTGGGCGATCAGTTGACCGAGGCGGATATCCGTCTTTTCACGACACTGGTGCGCTTCGACATGGTGTACGTGGGCCACTTCAAGTGCAACCTGCGCCGCCTGGTGGACTATCCCAGCCTCTGGGCGTACGCCCGCGACCTGTACCAGCGCCCCGGCTTTGGCGAAACGGTGAATGAGGACCACATCAAGCGGCACTATTACATGACGCACGACCAGATCAACCCCACGCGCATCGTGCCCAAGGGTCCGGTCATCGACTGGACGGAGCCGCATGGGCGGGAGGCGCTGGGCTGATGGCGGATACGGAACTGCGCCTGCGTGACGCCGGCCAGGCGGACCGCGTAGCCATGCACCGCGTCACCATGGATGCGTACGAGCAGTACGCCGCCGTCATGCCCGCGGACGAGTGGCGCGTGCTGCGCGGTGCGTTGCTGGCGGCGCTGGCGAACGATGATCCCGCCGTGCAGCACATCGTGGCCGAGCGCGGGGATGAAGTGCTGGGGAGCGTGATGATCTTTCCGCCGGCGGCGAGCGCGTACGGCGACTTGGCCGCCGCCGTCCACTGGCCGGAACTGCGCCTGCTGGCCGTGTCGGACGCGGCGCGCGGGCTGGGCGTGGGGCGCGCGCTGGTGGAGGAGTGCATCCGCCGGGCGCGCGCGGGCGGGGCCTCGCACCTGGGGCTGCACACGGGGCCCGTGATGGCGGTGGCGCGGAGCATGTACGAGCGGATGGGCTTCATCCGCGATCCCGAACACGACTTCACCACGCCCGGCGGGGAGGTCGTTGCCGCCTACGTGTATCCGCTCGACGGCGCTGAGCAGGCGGGGCGCTGATTCGTTCGAGGGGTGGCGATAGACAGCACGGCGCAACAACAGCACAGCAAAAGTATAGCAACAGCACGGCACAGCACCACAAACAGCAACAGCGGCATTGGTTCGGCCGACGGGATTCGCGAGTTGCCCCGACATCCATGAGCGGATGAATCCGCCGCTCGAACAGCGCAAAGCCCCGACACCGGCCGCTGGCGCGTCCGGTTCGGGGCTTCAACTGCACGCGTAGGCGATTGAGGTGTGAGTTCTCCCCTCTCCGTGCGGCTGTTTGCACGGGGAGGGGCCGGGGGAGGGGCCTGCGAGGCCGGCGACGGGCAGATCCTTCGCCGCATCAAACCGGGGTATTTTCCCCCGCCAAAGGCGAAAACCGGCGCGGACCGGCGCTGAACGTATCACCGATCGCGATCGGTGGATGAAAATAGGGCGGCTCCTCACCTGTTTGAGGAGCCGCTCCGTTATCAACCATCCAGCCGATCTGGTGTGTGCTCCCTCTCCCACATCTGTTCGTGGGAGAGGGTCGTCGTGCGCAGCACGCGGGGTGAGGGCGTCAGGCGCTGGTGCAGTCGTACGGGTCGGTGGTGCCGCTGGTGGTGGCCGGGGCCACGCCGTCGCGGCGCGTTCCCACCTTCTGCTCCAGCACGATCCCCGTGTAGTACGCCTTGAGGATCTGGTCGTACGTGCGGCCCGCGCGCGCCATGCCCACGGCGCCGGTCTGCGCCATTCCCGCGCCGTGCCCGTTGCCGCCGCCGTACACGGCAAACCCGGTCTGCACCCCCGCCGCGTCCGTCGTGCGCTCGACGACGAAGAGCGTGCTGGGGAGCAGCGTGGGCACGCCGGAACTGTTGATGTACTGCAGCGACGAACGGATGGCCGTCTTGCTGTCCACGAACGTTCCCGCGTCCGTCACGTACTCGATCTGCGTCACGCGGCCGGTGGCGGAACGGGCAAGGATGTTGATGGCGTTCACCTTGCCGACCGGCTTGTTGGCGAAGTCGCCGACCACGCAGCTGATCTGCGCGTTGGTCCAGCGATAGTTCCACCGGTGCAGGCTGTGGAACCCGCCGTACGCGCCCGTCCACGACGGATTGCGAAGGTCCGCCAGCAGCGCGGTCGTGCCCGAAAGCTCCTGGCCGGCGGGCGCGTCCCACACGCCGCGCAGGTACGGCACGGTGGCGCTGAACACGTCTTCGCTGTTGGCCGTGCGTCCGCCGCTGGTGGCGTAGAAGAGCCCGTCGATCATCGCGCCGCCGTAGGTGGCCACGATGCCGGCGGTGGCGTTCACCGCGCTGTTGGAGGTGGGGTGCTCCGCCGCGTAGCCGCCGTACACCTGGTCGGCCACGGTGGCGCCCATGTCGTAGCCGTTGCTCCAGTGCTTGCCCAGGTTGGCGTGCGCGTAGGTGCGCGCGGCCACGGCCTGCGCCTTCTGCGCCTCGATCTCCGGGTACGTCACGGGGCCGAGTTCGCGCGGCACCACGCCGTACAGATACTCTTCCATGGGCAGCTCGTTGATCCCCGCCAGCGTTCCCGCGGAGTTCTGCCGCACCTCGGCCGTGCCACGGTAGGTGGCGCCGGCGATGAGCACCTGCCCGCTCAGCGGCCGCACCACAGGCGGCTCCACGGAGAGCGCCTGCGCGCCGCTCGTCCGCGTGGTGATGTAGCGCGGCTGGTTCTGCGACAGCGTGACGGTCTTCCACAGGGCGGCGGAGGTGGCCTGCCCCGCGGCGATCACCTGGTTCTTGTACACGCGCTCGGCGGCGGTGTCGATGGGGAGCGGCCGCTCGCCTACGTACACGCGCCAGCAGCTGGCGGTGGACACGAACTCCGCCGCGGTGGGAAAGCCGGCCGCGGTGCCGGCGGCCAGCCGCTGGTCGCGGTCCGTGGTGCTGGCCGTGCACACCACCTGAAGGCGGCGGCTGGTGACGGAAACGGCGGCGGTGCCGCGGGTGACGGTGACCACCTCGTTGGCGGCGCCGGACAGGAGGAGCGTGTTCGTCCCCTTTTCGCGCACCTCGTAGGCGCCGGTCGCGCCCACCTTTACGGAAGACGCCGCGGGCACCACGCCGATGCGGATGCGTCCCGCGTACGCCTCCACCGCCGCGCTGGGGCCGGCCGCGTCGGGCAGAGTCGCCGTGGGATTCGTGGGAAGCCCGTCATCACACCCCGCCGCGGCGGCGGCGAGGACGAGAAGGGCGATCCGGAGTCTGGGTCTGTGCATGGCGTTCCGGGGAAGGGGAGCGAGTGCCTTGGGGGATGAGGATAACACGATCCGCAGAACTCGTGCACCTCCCGCCACGATTCGCACAGCGTGTCCACGCGCGCCGTCCATCCCCGGATGACAACGCCGCCGTTCATCCCCCGATCCCGATCCCTGTCACAATCCCTCACCCCCGTGTCCGGAGGCGGATGCCGCGCGGGACTCCTCCGTGACCTCCGTGCATCCTCCGTGACCTCCGTGTGATACGGCAGTTCCGCAACATCGGACGCGAAGAGCCGTGCCGTCGCCGCACGGGGCGCAACACGTTATCTTTCACGATTGAAATCCACCGAAAGACAGGACGGACGAGCACCGCCATGACGGACGCCACACCGGGCCAGATCCCGCCCTCCATCGAAAAGATCCTGCGCCGCTTCGCCACGCTCACGCCCGACATGACGCGGCAGGCGCTGGTGCAGTACGCCAACAAGCTGCCGCCGCTTCCCGAGCGCCTTCAAGGGCTGGATCCGGCGCAGTACCGCGTGCACGAGTGCCAGACGCCGGTGGCCATCTTTCCGGAGGTAGTGGATGGAAAGATGTACTACTACGCCGACGTGCCCAGGGAGAGCGCGGCCATCCGCGCCCTGCTGGCGATGATCTTTGACGCGGTGAACGGCCAGCCGCCGGAGACGGTTTTGAACATTCCCCAGGACTTCGTTCGCAAGGTGATGGGGAGCATTGGCCTGAGCGCGCGCGAGGCCGGCCTTACGGCCATGGTGGAGCGTTTGAAGCGGGCCGCGCGGGGCGCCGCGGCGTCGTGAACGCAGAATCAGTGGTTTCCCTCTTGCGCAGGGGCGGCGGGGGGATTCTTTTTCCCCGGTGGCGCAGGGACTTCCCTGCCGCCGAACGAACAGGACCAGGACAAACGACGATGGCGTACGTGTTCGGGGGCCGGCGCGGGCCGGCCGCTCTGCTGCTTGCGATGGCGCTGCTGGCCGGGTGCAAACCCGGTGCAGAGGGCGGATATGACCGCGTCTCGTGGCGCGGCGACCCGGCCGCGCCGGTGAACGCCTTTCCGGATCCGCCCGAGGTGGTGCCCGGTTCCAGCGCCATCGGCGCCAAGGCCACGCCCATCGTGGCCAAGAACCTGCCGGCCGGCGTGACCCAGGCCATGGTGGACGCGGGGCAGACCAGCTTCGGCACGGTGTGCGCCAGCTGCCACGGCCAGAACGGCACCGGCAGCCCGGCGGCGCCCACGCTGAACGACATGGCGTGGATCAACATCACGGGGCAGTACCCCGAGATCGTGAACATCATCAACGTCGGCGTGCCGAACCCCAAGGAACACCCGGCGCCCATGCCGCCCAAGGGTGGCGGCAACTTCAACGACGCGCAGGTCCGCGAACTGGCGGCGTACGTGTACGCCCTCAGCCATCAGGGGGGAGCATGAGCAACCGCGACAACGAGACGTTCCGTACCGTCGAGGCGCGCCACCAGGGGTGGAGCGACGCCAACCCTCGTCCGCGCTCGCGTTCGGCGCTGGCCAACGCGCGCATCCCCGAGATGAGCGACGCGGCGGAAAAGGCGGCGGGCACGGCGGTGGGCGGCGGCGCGGTGGCGGGGCTCTTTCTGCTGGCCGTCGTCTGCATCGTGGCGGCGCGCAGCTGGTACGCCATCGACCGCAGCGGCGCGGGGCTGGGCTACAGCATCGCCGGCTTCTTTCTGCTGCTGGCCAGCATCGGCGGAACGCTCGCCATTGCCAACCACCTGTTCAAGGTCATTCCGGGCGAGGCTCCGCACCACCACTGAGCCATCGCGGGATGCACGCACGAGGCGCCGGCCGGGATTCGTTCCCGGCCGGCGCTTTTTTCGTTGTGGCGCAAAATTGTGCAACACTGCTTTCCCGCGGGGACGCGGAAGAGAGCGGAGGAACGCGGTAAACGGGCGGGCGCGTAGTTCCGCGGGGAGGCGACGGACGGAACGCTGCGCGGACCGGAGCAAGTGGATAAAGTAGACAATGCCTTGTTTGTAGCCGGATTGCGCGGGGTTCGGGCCGTTCCGTGCGGGGCTGGCTGTCTACTCTGTACCATTGAAACGGCAGGTCCGTAACGGAGCGCTCAACAGTTGACAGCGAGACGCAAATGCACCTATTCTGTGCAGCGCCCCAAACACGTCCGTTCCGTGATGTGCCGCGCACCGGCTCCCTGATTTCCGGCTCGCGGAGCCCTCCCAGCGTAAGACCCGAGGCACGGCCCGCGCGGCCGGCTCACGCTTCCCCGCCGTTCCCCCATACGGCCGTGACGCCCGAAATCGCCGATCTGCTGGAGCGCGCTACCGCACTGGAGCGCGCTGGACAATGGACCGAGGCCGCGCGGACCCTGAACCTGGTCTACGAGGCCGGCGTGCGCGCGCGCTCCATCGAGCACGTGCTGGAGTCCATGGTGCGCATGGGGCACTGCCACCGCGGCGCCGGCGCGCGCGAACTGTCCGACGACATGCTGCAGTTCGCCATGGCGCTGGGCGGGGCGCACAACCGGCCGGACATCGAGGGGCGCGCGGCCAACGGACTGGGGATGCTGGCCCAGGACGGCGGCGACCTGGTGGAAGCCGCGCGCATGTACCGCGTGGCCCACGAGCTGGGCGACCGCGCCGACGACCCCGAGCTGATGGGCGAGACGGAGCAGAACCTGGGCATCCTGGCCGCCATCCGCGGGGAGCTGGACGAGGCGCGCCGCCGCTACCGGTCCGCGCTCGGCTTTCTGGAGCGGGCGCAGAGCATCCGGGGCCGCATCTCGTGCCTCAACAACCTGGCGCTGCTGCACCTGACGCTGGGCGAACTCCCGGAGTCGTCCGGCTACCTGGACGCGGCGCTCGCCCTGTCGCTGGAGGTGGGCGACATCGTGCGGGCGGGCGGTGTGCAGATCAACCGCGCGGAGCTGTTTGTGGCGCGTGGCGAGCTGGATCGCGCCCGCGAAGCGTGTGACGAGGGTTTCGAGATCTTCAGCCGGCTGGGCGACGAGCCGCGGCAGGCTGAGGCGCTCAAGATCTACGGCATCATCTACCGCGAAAGCGGCAAGCTGCACCTGGCCACCATCCACCTGCAGCAGGCCATCGACATCACCCGCCGTACCAACCCGCTTCTGGAAGCCCAGGCGCAGCGGGAAATGAGCCGGGTGCTGCGGCTGCAGGGGCACAACCGGCAGGCGCTGGAGGCGCTGAACCGGTCGCATGCGCTGTTCACCGCGCTGCAGGCCAGCCCCGACCTGGCCGACATCGACGAGCGCATCGAGGATCTGGAGGCGGACTTTCTTTCGCTCGTGCGCTTCTGGGGCGAAAGCATCGAGGCCAAGGACCACTACACCATGGGGCACTGCGCGCGCGTGGCGGATTACGCGTGCCGGCTGGCGGAGCGCGCCGGGCTGGGCGGGCGCGAACTGGTGTGGTTTCGCATGGGCGCCTTTCTGCACGACGTCGGCAAGACGGAGGTGCCGGAGGAGATCCTGAACAAGCCCGGGCGGCTGACGGACGAGGAGCGCGCGCTGATGGAGCGCCATACCGTCATCGGCGACGAAATGCTGGCGCCGGTGGAGTTTCCGTGGGACATCCGCCCCATGGTGCGCAGCCACCACGAGCGGTGGGACGGGCGCGGGTACCCGGACGGGCTGGCGGGGGAGGAGATTCCGCACAGCGCGCGCATCCTGCGCATCGCCGACGTGTTCGACGCGCTGACGACGGCGCGCAGCTACCGCCGGCCGCTTTCGCCCGACGAGGCGCTGGAGATCATGGTGGAGGACGAGAGGTCGTTCGATCCGGAACTGTTCAGCCTGTTTCTGGACATGTTTCACGAGTTCGCCCCCACCGCCCGCGGCGCCGCCCTTTCCGCGCTCTGATCTTGTGCGCCGACAACGATCTGTGAGCGATCGATGAGAAGAAGCCCTCCTCCGGGATTCCGGGGGAGGGCTTTTCCTTCGATGACGATGCTCCGGCCCGGCGGTTGAAACCGCGCCTCGAAACACACGAAGTCCGCCTGCGCGGACTGCGGCCGAGACCATCTCCGGGTCCCCAGATGCAGTTGAAGCCCCGAACGGCGCCTGTGGGCGTCGTGTCGGGGCTTCCCGCTGGTTGAGCGGCGGATTCATTCGCTCAACAGAGCCGGTCGACGAAACACGGCTCGGTCGCTCAACGGATTCTGTCGATCAACGGACTCGGTCGATGGAATCCGCTCGTTGATCGGAATCTCGTGGCACCTCGGCTTCGCGGGCCCCTCCCCGCTGCCTCTCGGCCGAAGCAGAAGCGCGGAGAGGGGAGAAAGAAAGCGCGTCTCAGGCCGCGGCGGCGGGCTCGTCGGCGTCTACGGGGATGCCGCGGATGCGCAGAATGCGCTCGACGGCCTCGCCGATCTTGTTGTTGGGCGTGCTGGCGCCCGCCGTCAGTCCCACCACGATCGCGCCGCGGGGAAGCCAGTCCTCCGCCTCCACCTCGGGCGCGTCCAGCGGCGTGCCGGCCGGCTTGAAGCGGATGGTGCCCCGCTCCGGATCGATGCACTGCGCATCCGCCACGTGGTACGTCACCGTGTGCCGCGCGCAGAGCACCGCCAAGTGGTTGGTGTTGGACGAGTTGTATCCGCCGATCACCACCATCACGTCCGGCGGCCCCTGCGGCCCTTCCATGAGCGCCGACACCGCGTCCTGCCGCTCCTGCGTGGCCGAGCAGATGGTGTCGAACGAGCGGAAATGCGCCGCCGGGTCGTACCCCGGCTCCCCGCCGAAGCGGCGGGCCAGCGAGCGTCCCACCTCCGCCGCGATCTCCAGCGAGTCGCCGGAGAGCATGGTGGTCTGGTTCGCCACGCCGATGCGCGACAGGTGCAGGTCCGGATCGAACCCCTCCGACGCACGGTCCGCGAAGCGCGCCATGAACCCGTCGCGCGTCAGGGCGCCGGGCACGCCCTCCAGGTAGTCCATCACCAGCCGCGTCTCGTCCATGTTGCGGACGATCAGAAAGCGGCCCTCGGGATACTTGAGCGCCTGGCTGGCCGTGGCGCGCGTTTCCTCGTGCAGGTGCTTGCCGTGGATGAGCGCGGTAAAGCCGTCGCGCGCGTACTGGTCCACCCGCTTCCACACGTTCAGCACGCTGCCGCAGGTGGTATCCACCAGAATGCAGCCGATGGCCTGCAGCCGGCGGAAATCCTCCACCGTGGCGCCGAACGCGGGGAGGATGACAACATCTTCCGCCGTGAGCGCGCCGAAGTCGAAGCGCCCGTCCGCCTCCGGCTGCAGAAAGAGGATCCCCATCCCGCTGAGCCGCTCGTTGATGTGCGGGTTGTGGATGATCTCGCCCAGCAGCAGGATGCGCCGGTCGGGGAACTGGGCGCGCGTTTCGTAGGCGTACTCCACCGCCCGGTCCACGCCGTAGCAGAACCCGAACTCCTCCGCCAGCCGCACGGTGACGCGCTGGTCGCCCTCGCCCCAGTGGTCCTGAAAGCCGCGCGCGCGCAGCCGCTCCACCACGCCGCTGTGGTACTCGGAGCGGATCAGCGGCGCCACGTGCTTCTTGAGGCCGAAGCCCCGGCGGAAGTAGGTTTGCTCCATGGGCGTTGCAGCGGGTGCGCGGACGCGGGGCGGGGCCCCGCAAATCAACCTGAACGCTAACGGAACGGCGCCCCCGCCGCAACCGCCGGAAGCCGTTGCCAAGGCGCGATTTGCCTGTGCGGGGAATGCTTCTTGCCCCGCGCCCCGCCGTACGGGCGGCACTTTCGCACCCTCGCACTTTCGCACTTTCGCACTTCTGGACTCGCCGTGGCCAAACCGGGAAAAGGAAAGACGCTGGGCGGCGCGCCGCGCTCGGGGCGGTGGACCAAGCAGCCGGAGGAAACCCGGATGGGCGGACGCCACCGCGGTTCGCTCATCGCGCTGGGCGTTCTGGGCGTGCTGCTGCTGGGGGGATTCGCCGGATACATGGGGTGGGCCAACCAGCAGCTGGGCGGCGGCCTGCTCAGGCAGGAGCGCGAGGCGCGCCGCCGGCCGGACTGGGTGCCGCTGCGGCAGCTGCCGGACTACGCCCAGGCCGCCTTCGTGACCGTGCTGGACACCACCTCCACGCTGCGCCGCCCGCGCTACGACACCAAGGGCGGGCGCGTGCACATGTCGCGCGACCTGGTGAAGCAGGTGTACGGGCTGCGGGGCGGGGTGCAGGACGGGGTGCGCGAGGCGGCCATGGCGCAGCTGCTGGAGGTGCGCAGCTCCGACAACCGGCGGATGGAGCTGTACCTGAACCGCGTGGCCATGGGCCGCACGGAAAGCTGGGCCGTGTACGGCATTCAGCACGCCTCGCAGGAGTACTTTGGCAAGGACGTGCGGCGGGTGACGGTGGGCGAGGCGGCCACGCTGGCGGGGCTCCTGCTGGAGCCCCGCATCAACGATCCCGAGGCCGTACCCGGGGCGGTGGGCGCGCGCCGCAACGAGGTGCTGCGCCTGATGTACGGCGCCGGCCAGATCAACCCCGAGCAGCTGAGCGCCGCGCTGGCCGAGCCGCTGAGCTTTCAGCCGGGCGAGGACTACGCGCCCATGACGCAGCCGCTGGACCGCCAGGCCCAGCCGGAGGTCATTCGCCTGCCGGAGGCGCTGCGGCCGAAACTGAATCCGGATTCGACGCAGACGAGTCCCGCGCCGTAGCCGCGGAGTCCGGCGCGGCGACGGGGGCGGGCGGCGCCTCGGGGCGGGAGATGTGAATCTGCATCAGCCGCCACTCCCCCTCCTGCCGCCCGAACACGCCGGACATCCGCACCCGCTCCGGCTGCCCGCCGCTGGCGGGAAACATCTCCACGAAGCCCGCAAACCAGGCCGTCCCGCGTCGCGGGTCGGCCTGTACGCGCAGGTCGGGGGTGCGGGGAAGGGAGTTGGCCGGGATCTCCAGCTCCGCGATGGCCGCCGCCAGCCCGTCGGCGCCAAAGCGGGGGCGCCCTTCGTTGCCGTCCACCCCCATCACGTAGGTGTCCACCAGCGGGCTCATGGCGCTGACCGCCTGGCCGCGGTCGCCGCGCGCCAGGGCCTGAAGAAAGGCGTTCACGTGGATGGCCACGTCCTGTTCGGCGTCGCGGCGTTCCACCTGCGAGGGGTCGCGCGGGTTGAGCACGTCGTCGGGTGTGCGCTCCACGGTGCAGGCGGCCAGGGAAAGCAGGGCGGCCACGGTCAGCGTCCGGTGCACGGCGTCTCCGTTCAGGGTGTCGGTGCGTCTTGGTGAACGGACAAGATGCGGTGCGGGTATCAGGAGTCAAGCTCGCGCGGGGCGGGGCGCCTTGACGGGCGGCGGCGGTCCCGCCATCGTCCATCCGCGAATTCCTGACTGTTGCTGACCGAAGTGGTGCGCTGATGATCTGGTTCGGAAAACAGCTCAACGAGGTGATGTTCACGCCGCCGTCCGGGGTAAACCCGGTGGGCGACGAAAACACGCGCATGGAGCACGCGCTGCGCTGGGTGGCCGCCCGCGAGCCGCACCTGGAGGGCGAGGCGCTGCTGGACGCGCTGGCCGCCACCGGGTGGGTGGACCGCGCCACCGCCGCGCGCCTCCTTCCCTGCTTTCGCGCGTTCGACGCGGACCGCTACTTCGCCGAGGCGCTGCGCTCGCTTTCGTTCCGCGGGCCCACGGCGGCGGGCGAGTTCCGGCAGCGCATCGGGCGGGTGATGGAGGACATGACGGGGATGGCGGCGCTGGGCTCCGTGGGGCCGGAAGAGTGCGTGCGCTTTGGCGACGGCGAGCGGCAGGGGCTGCTTCTGGCGTATCCCCAGGTGCAGTTCACGGTGGGCGGCGAAGCGGTCAAGGCCGTGGCCGCCGCGGTGGACGAGATGCCGGACGCGCTGGTGATCGTCGCGCGCAACTTTCAGGACAACACCGCGGGGCAGCTGAAGGCGCTGCTGCAGGGCTCGCAGGTGCCGGGGACGCTGATCACCGTCAACCTGCTGCTGGGGATGCGGGCGTCGGCGCTGCGGTACCAGCCGGGGCCGGACCGGGTGCTGCAGCTTCTGGGCGCCGGGCGTCCGCTGCGGTCGCGCGACATCGCGGTGCTGGGCGACCCGCGGAACTGACGGTTTTGTGGATGATGGATCAGGGGCGGATCGGCGGGTGCCGGTCCGCCCCTGATTGCGTCAACTGCCCTCACGCGGGGGTCGCGGAGGTCGCGGAGGTCGCGGAGGTCGCGGGGAGTTCCGCGCCGCCCGCCACTCCCGTGCGGATTCCTTCAGGCCGTCGTAGTCGGTGAGCCGGTTGTTTGATCAGCGACGATGGTGAAGAGGGCAATCGAGACATCATTCATCTCACGGCCCCGATCACGTCCGCTCCGCTGTCCCTCTGTGTCTCTGCGTCTCTGTGTGAGGCTTTGTCGTTGCTGTTCCCGCGACCTCCGCGCCCTCCGCGTGAGGGCAGTTTACCCAGCCAGGATCTCGCGCCCAATCATCCGCAGCGAATCGAGCATGCGGTCCAGGTGCTCGTCCGCGGTGCGCGGATTCATCAACGTGACGCGCAGGGTGCGGCGGCCGTTGAGCACCGTGAGCGTAATCCAGCCGATGCCGCTGGCGTTGTAGCGCGACCGGAGCTCGGCCTGGAACGCATCCACCTCCTCGTCAGGCCGGCCCTCCAGCGCGGCGGGCAGATGGCGGAAGCACAGGATGTTGCTTTCCGGCGCGTGCGACGGCTCGTAGTCGTCCGCGTCCGCCAGTTTGGCGTGCAGCGAGGCGGTCGTCTCGGCCGTGCGCTCCAGCAGCGCGGCAAAGTGGTCCGCGCCATAGTGCTGCAGGCACACCCACAGCTTGAGCGCATCGAACCGGCGCGAGCACTGCAGCGTCATGCGTCCCGCGTCGCGGCAGCGGTCTTCGCCGGGGCGGGCGTGGAACAGGTAGGGCGCCTTCTGCTGGAACGCGGCATCCAGATGCCGCCGGTCGCGTACCAGGACGGCGCCGGTGGACATGGGCATGAACAGCATCTTGTGCGGGTCCCACGCCACCGAATCCGCACGCCCAATGCCGTGCACCAGCCCGCGCATGGACTCGGACAGCGCGTACGAGGCCCCGTGCGCGCCATCCACATGCAGCCACACGCCGGCCGCTTCGCACACGTCGGCGATGCGGTCCAGCGGATCGAACAGCCCCATCGCCGTCGAGCCCGCGGTGGCGGATACGGCGAAGGGAATGCGGCCTTCGCCGCGCACGCGCTCGATGGTTTCCGCCAGCGACTCCGGGCACATCCTGCCGTCGCGCTCGCCGACGCCGATGACCGCGTCGCTGCCCAGCCCCATCAATCCCGCGGTACGCTCCACGGAGTAGTGCGAGTGTCCGGAAACGAGCAGGCAGGCGCGCTCCGCCTCGGCCGTCCGGGCAATCCCATCCCGCCAGCAGCCGGGAAAGCGCGCCTCGCGGGCGGCGAGCAGGCCGGTGAGGTTGGCCACGCTGCCGCCGGAGACGAGCGTGCCGTCCGCGCTCTCCGGAAAGCCGATGGCGTCCGCCAGCCAGCGCACCACGCGCGCCTCCACCATGGTGGCCGTGGGCGACATCTCCCACACGGCCAGCGACTGGTTCAGCAGGCTCACCATCGTGTCGGCCAGCACCGCGTGCGGCAGCGGCGGGGCGACCTGGTGGCCCATGTACATGGGATGATTGACGTGGATGGCGTCGCTCACCACGTCGCGCCAGACCTCGTTCCACACTTCGTCGGCGGGGCGGCCCTCGCGCGGCAACGGCTGGTCGAAGCGCGCCTGGATGGCCGCGGGGGAAAGCGGCGTGCTCACCGGGCGCGACTCGATGCCGGCCAGGTAGTCGGCCATGCGGTCGATGAGCGCGTGACCGGCGGAACGCAGGCTTTCGGCGTCCGCCGCGGCGGTGGCGACGGCGTCGGGAAGGGTGCTGTACATCCGTGCTCCGATGGTAGTTTTGATGCGGGCCAATCTACCACCCGGAACGGACTTGCGGCACCCCGGACGGGCGCGGTGCAGACCGGGCTGTATTCCGGATTCTGCACCCCGAATCACGCCGTCACGCGTTACTCGTAGATGCGCGCGGCCGAAAGGATCATGGCGAACATCCGCCACTCCGGCACATCGGGATTTGCGCGGTTCTGGTTCGCGTACAATCCATCCATGTCATCTGACCAGGCCGCGGCGGCTTCCAGGAAATCGGCGAGCGTCGAGTTTTCCCACGAGCCCGGATGATTGCGGATCTCGTTCGACAACCGGCGTACGAATTCCGCAAACTGCTGCCGTGTCTCGATGGCCTCCACGGCATCGTCGTCAGTGTCGTCCAGATCAGGAAGCTCTGATTCGCTGTTCATGCGGAATGGCTGGATGGATGTGTTGGCCGGCTTCGGCTACGGGTTGAGGAGCGCGGAACGGCGGATCGATCGCAGTGCCAATCCGGTGAGCACCAGGATCAGGATCATCGTCCCGAGAAGCGCCAGCACGGGCAGCCAGTGGATCGTGCGACCCGCGAAGTCCGCTGTGGCCAGGCGGAGAGCGCTTGGTCCCTGTTCGTAGCAGAGCCATTCGGCCGTGCAGGCCGCCCCCATCACCAGCGAGGCCGCCGAGCGCCGCCGTGCGCCGTTTCCCGCCAGCCACGCGGCAGCAAACGTCAGCACCGCGCCGGCCGCGAGCACGGCGACCAGCGGACGGCGAGCCTCGCGCCGAAGCGAAAAGAACCAGTCGATCCAGTCGATAATCGTCAGAACCCGATGCCGGCTACGCGCGTCGCGCTGAAGCTCGTAGAAGCGGGCCGACGCGGCGCCCGTTCTCCGCATGACGAAAGTCCCTCGTCCGCCCTGGTCCAGCGATTCAGATCCACCGATCCAGGTGCCGGTAATCGTGTCGCCGTGACGGAAGCCCGTGAACCACGTTTCCGCGTCCACATAGCCTACGTGCAGCCCGACCTGGACCATATCGGCGGTCCGGTAGCCGATGCTCACGTCACAGTCCCTGGCTGCGTTGGGCGACGAACGCAGCGGGTTAGCCGGCTCTCCCGCAAAGAGTTCTTCGGGCAGGAACGCGCAGCCAGACTCGTATGGCGGCATCTCTCCGCGCGGAAGATTCCACTCGAACAGACGGGGAAGATCGCGGCTGAACACGATCTCTCCCATGATCGTGCCGGTGAGCGGCTGGCGTCGCTTGTACCAGTTCTCGGTGAGCTGCATGCGCACCTCCCACCGCCCCTCCAGATCGCGCGGCCGGTCGTCGCCGCAGCCGGTGCAGAGGAGGGCGGGGAGGAGCAGGAAGATCCGCGCAAACCGGGCGGCCATGGTCCCTCGGGTGGCGATGGCGGAGCGTTGATGATGGGTGCACCCATGGAATGCGGCAGCGCGGACTCCTCTGACGCGGATCATCGTACGCGGATGCCGAAGACCGGATCGAACAGCCGCGGACGCCTGGCAACCATGAATGGCGGGGGATAGATCCCGTGGGCTGGATTCCGTGGGTTGGATTCCGTGGGTTGGATCCAGTGGGATAGATCCAGTGGGATAGATCCAGTGGCGCGGGCCGCGGGCGCCGTTGAGCGGATGAATCCGCCGCTCAGAAAGCGGTAAGCCCCGACACGTGGCCGCTGTCGCGTCCACGTTCGGGGCTTCAACCGACTTGGCGGCCATCTCGGAGCATGCCGCGCGCTCCAGAGCCGCCTACCCAGTCCGCGAAGGCGGACTTCGTGCTGGTCCAGCGGCGAACTCATTCGCTCCTGGATGGCGGGCGCACCACGTTCCGGGGTTTGACCGGCACTTGCCGCCACAGTCCGCGCAGGCGGACTTCGCGCCGTTGTTGCCGCGACTTCAGTCGCCCCACCGAGGCTCGCCCCCGCACGAACCCCGCGTCAGCACTAGACCGCGCTCAGCCGAGGTAGTCGGCCATCCGGTCGATGAGTTCGTGGCCGGCGGAACGCAGGCTTTCGGCGTCGGCCGCGGCGGTGGCGACGGCGTCGGGAAGGGTGCTGTACATCCGTGCTCCGATGGTGGTTCTGATGCGGGCCAATCTACCACCCTGAAGGGACTTGCGGCACCCTGCGCGCCCTACTCGTCCAGGTCCTCGGCCTCGAGCGTGGCAAGGTCGGCGGCGGTGGGCGCGGGGATCACGGCGACACGGTTGGCGTGCCGCGCCAGCGCCCGCTCGAACAGATTCCGCACCGCGCGCGCGTTGGCGAAATCGGGCCCGCGCGCCGCGTGCAGGCCGGCTGCGCTCCGGACGCCCTTCGCCCTGGCTGCCGGGGTGAGGGCATAGCCGTTCTCCTCGGCCATGCGAAAGAAGATGAGCGCAAGATCGTCCGGGGAATAATCCGGAAACTCGACGAACCGGTTGAAGCGCGACTGCAGGCCGGGATTGCTGCGCAGAAACCGGCGCATGGGCTCTGTATATCCCGCGACCACCACCACCAGCTGGTCGCGATGGTCTTCCATCTCCTTCAGCAGCGTGTCCACCGCCTCGCGGCCGAAGGAGTCGTGGTCCGATCCGGCCAGGGCGTAGGCTTCGTCGATGAAGAGCATTCCGCCGAGCGCGCTCTGCACCGCCGCGCGCGTCTTGAGCGCGGTCTGCCCCAAGTACCCGGCCACGAGTCCGGCGCGATCCACTTCCACGAGCGTGCCGGTGGAGAGCACACCCAGCGCGCGGAAGATGTCCGCCAGCAGCCGCGCGACGGTGGTCTTGCCCGTTCCCGGGTTGCCGCTGAACACCATGTGCAGCGAGAGCGGCGGGGCAGGGAGCCCGTGCTCCAGCCGCATCTGCCGGACGCGGACCAGGTTGGCCAGCGTCTGCACCTCGTGCTTGACCTCGTCCAGCCCCACCAGTCGGTGCAGCCGCGCCAGCAGTTCATCCAGCGTCGCCTGCGTCTCGCTTCCAGCACCGGGGCCCTGCGCGGACGAGCCTGTGATAGTTGGCGCGGGACTCACGCCGGCGCCGTCCAGCACGCCGCGGAGGTGAGAGATGTGGCGGGTCAGCAGCGCGAGTTCGGCCTCCGAGCGCTCGTCGATGGAAATAACCGCAAGCCCGAACTGCTCCATCCGGTGCACCCACTGGCGGGCCGTGGAATTTCCCGAGGCGCGGTCCGCGCGCGCCACACTCTCCACGTACTCCGGCGTGCGCACGGCCCACGCGTTCACGTCGTCGCCCCCGGCCTCCGCGGCCCAGTGGCTCAGCAATCCCCGCAGGATATCCGGGTCAGAGCCCTCCGCTTCCTCCATGAAGGTGTGAAACACGGCTCTGATCGCCCGCATCTCGTCCTCGGAAACCTCGTCCGTCCCGGCCAGAAGCCATAGAAAGGCGAGCAAATGCTTGAGGGCTTCAAAACCCATGTGCTGCGGCGGAAGCGTGCGGGCCGCTTCGGGGGCAGAGCTGTATCCTCCCACGAGTTCGCCCATTGCTTCGGCGACGGCGTTGGGCTCCAGCGCGGGTGGGCGGCGGTCTGGTACGCCCGGGGCAGGCGGCGGAGACGACACGGTGGCGGGGGCGGCTTCGCGAGTCCGGCTGGCGGCCAGGTTCCGCCGGAACGCGGTCACGATCTCCACGAAGTTGCCCGCGAAACCGCGGTTCACGCTGCGCAGCACGAACGACTCGCCCCCGTTCAGCGCCACGTTCAGGCGGGTGCTGAACAGGCCGGACTGGACGGTGATGGAAGTGACCCGCGCGTACTCGATCAGAGTGCGCGCGGGCTGCTGGTTCAGGAGAATCCGGACGAGCGTCAGCCGCCGGTGCGAGGCCACGAGAACGCCTTCGCCTTCATCCGTCGCCCCTTTCAACAGATGAATGACGCGCTCATCCGGGTCCAGCAGAAGCGGAAGTGTCTGCCCGGCTCGCGAAGCGAGTGCGGCGGCCGCGCCCTGCGCGTGGCTGAGCGCGGCCTGAAGTTCGTTCAGCGTCGGCATTGATGCGGGGCAGGTGGTGCGATGGCAACGGCCGTCGCCGCGGCGGCGCGCCCAGCTGGTTGGCGCAGCCGATTGCGGGAGTCGTCCGCGGCGTACGGTGGATCAGCCGAACAGGTCCAGTTCGGCCGCGGTCTTCTTGCCACGCTTGCCGCCTGTCGCGGGCGGATCGGCGTCCGGCGCGGGCTCGGCGGACGGCTTGGCGCGGCCTCGCGGTGCGGACGGAGCGAGCGTTTCCGGCTCCGGCGGGCCGGGATCGGCTTCCGGCGCGGGCCTCGTCCGCTTTCCGCGCTTGGGCGCGGCGGCGGACGGCGGCTCGGGCGCGGGCGGCTCCGCAATCGGGAGCACGGGTTCCGGCTCCGCGGCCTTGGCCCGGCCGCGTTTCTTCGGCGCGGTGGCGGGCGCTTCGGCGATGGCGGGCGCCTCCGCCCCTGCCGCCTGCGCCGGTTCGGGCGCAGCGGGGGGCGTCGGCTCGGGCGCGGGCTCCTGCGCGGCGGCGGCCTTGGACCGGCCGCGAGCCTTGGGCGCGACGGCGGGCTCCGGCGTGGGGGCCGGTTCTGGGGCTGGCTCCGGTGCCGCTGCTTTGGATCCGGCGCGGCCCTTGGGTGCAGCCACGGACGCCGGCTGCGTGGTGGCATCCGGATCAGAATCGGCGCCCGACTTCTGCGCTTTCGTCCGTGCGCGTGCGGGCGCCGAATCGGGCGCGGCGGCCGGTGCGTTAGGCGGCTCCGGTGCGGCTGCAGGCTCCTGCGCCGCAGCCGGTTCCTGCGCGGGCGCCTTGCGGGCGCGTCGCGGGGCAGGGGTGGGCGCTACGCCTGCGTCCACGGGAGCGGACGTGGAGGCGGGTTCGGGCGCAGGCACGGGCTCGCTTGTCGCCTCGGGAGCGACATCTGCCGCGTTGATCGCGTCGCGCGTGTTCTTTCGTCTGCGGCTCAGCGGAGGCGCGATCGGCTCCTCGATGATCATCTCGTCCTCCGGCACGGGCATCTCGCCCGGAAACAGCTCGGCCTCCACGGCCAGCGGCGCCGGATCGGCCGTCGCCTTGCCCGCGCCGGCCGCCTCGGACGAGGCAGCCGCGGAGCGGGATTTGGAGCGCCGCGAGGGAGTCGTCGCGCCGGACGCGGGTACATCGGCGGCATCTCCCGGCGGAGTCGCGGCGAGATCGGCGAGCAGGTCAGGCGCGTCCTCGGCGATCAGCAGCGGCTCCCGATTATCAGCGTCGGCGCCCTCGATCCACGAAGCATCACTGTCCGCCAGCGAATCGCCATCATCCGAACGCACCTCATCGTCCCCCTGCGCGGCAGCGGCGTCCGGCTGCGAATCATCACCCGATTGCGCGTCCGTGTCGGCAGAGGAGCCGGGGTTGATCGCCGCGGAACCGCTTTCGGCGGCGTCGGCGATCAGGTCGCCGGGAAGGTCGCCGTCCGCGCTGTCCATGGACGTGTCGGGCCCGCGTTCCGGCGCGTCGGGCGGCGGCGGAATGTCGTCGGGCGAGCCGGGGACGTCGGCGTCGCGCTCGGCCAGCGGCGTCACGAGGACGATCTTTTCGCTCCGTGCCAGCTCCAGCACGGATTCCGGGCCGGCGTCGCGCGGCAGCAGCGGAACCGCGTCACGGCGAACGCGCCGCGGCGGCCCGGCGGCCATCACCGCGTTCAGGTCGCCGGACAGCGGCAGCATCGCCACCACCTCGCCGAACTCCTTGCCGGTGGCCGAAATCACCACGCCCTTGCCGTCGCGCTTCTGCAGCGGCAGTTCATCCATCGCGAAGCGCTTCCCCTGCCCGCGCACGGTAATGATGCCCAGCGCCAGCCCGGGCTTTCCCGCCGCCATACCCGCGAGCGTTTCGCGCGCGTCCAGCTTCATCCCGCGCACACCCTGCGTGGCCCGGCCCATCAGCGGCACGTCGCCCTCGCCAAAGCGGATGGCGCGCCCGCCGCGGCCGGTGAGCACCACTTCCATCTCCCCGTCCGTCAGCGCCACGGACAGCAGCCGGTCGCCCGCGCGCAGGCTGATGGCCTCGATGCCGCCCGCGCGGATCTTTCCGAACTGGTCCAGCGTGGTCCGCTTGACCGTTCCGCCGGCCGTGGCGAAAAGCGCCGTCCGCTCCGCGCTGAACTCGCGCACCACCAGCACCGCCGCGATGTCCGCGTTCTTCGCGAGGTCCAGCAGTTGGTGCAGCCGCTTGCCGCGCGCGCGCAGTTCCGGCTCCGGCAGATCGCGCACCTCCAGCGAGTACGCCCGGCCGTCCGTCGAGAACACCAGCAGCGCGTCCTCCGTGCTCGCCACCAGCACGCGCTCAAGGTAGTCCGCCTCGTACTCCGTGCCGATCAGCCCGCGCCCCGTGCCCGCCGCGCGCTGGTAGACGGGCATGGGAATCTGCTTGACGAAGCCCTCGCGCGTCAGCGTGACGACGACTTCTTCCGCCGCGAGCATGTCCTCGATGCGGACGGCCTTTTCGTTTTCGAAGATGGTCGTGCGCCGCGCGTCGCCAAAGCGCTCGCGCATCTCCAGAAGCTCCGCGCGGACGACGGCCACCTGCGCCTGCGGGCTCGCCAGCAGCGCATCCAGTTCGCGGATGCGGCTCTCCAGCTCCGCCAGCCGGTCGCGCAGCTCGCGCGATTCCAGCTGCGTCAGGCGGGAAAGGCGCATGCTCAGGATCGCCTCGGACTGGCGCTCCGTAAGCTTCAGCTCCTTTTCCAGCTTGCGCGCGGCGGTTTCGCGGTTGCGCGAGCCGCGGATGATGGCGATCACCTCGTCGATGCGCCGCAGCGCCACCAGGATGCCCTGAAGGACATGCGCCTCGTCGCGGGCGCGCTCCAGCTCCCAGCGCGAGCGGCGGACGACGACCTGGACGCGGTGGTCGCGAAAGCGCTCCAAGATCTCCAGCAGCGTGAACTCGCGCGGAACGCCGCGGTCCAGCGCCAGGGAGATGACGCCGAAGGTGGTCTGCAGCGCCGTCCACTTCAGCAGCCCGGCGTAGACTTTGGCCGGGTCCGAGCCGCGCTTGAGCTCGATGACGATGCGGATGCCGTCGCGGTCGCTCTCGTCGCGCAGGTCGCTGATGTCGGCCAGCTTGCCGCTGCGCGTGAGCTCGGCGATCTGCTCGATGATGCGCGACTTGTTGGTGCCGTACGGAATTTCGGTGACAATCAGCTGTTCCTTGCCGTTGCGCCGCGATTCCTTGTACATCCGCGCCCGCATGATCACCCGGCCGCGCCCCTTGGCGTACGCGTCGCGAATGCCCTGCGTCCCCACGATCAGCCCGCCGGTGGGAAAGTCCGGCCCCGGCAGGTGCGCCATCAGGTCATCCAGCGTGCAGTCCGGATGATCCAGAAGATGAACCGCCGCCCGCACCACCTCGCCGATGTTGTGCGGCGGCATGTTGGTGCTCATCCCCACGGCGATGCCGCTGCTGCCGTTGATGAGCAGGTTGGGGACGCGCGCGGGAAGCACGCGCGGCTCCGTGAGCCGGTCGTCGTAGTTGGGGGCGAAGTCGACGGTGTCGCGGTCGATGTCCGCCAGCATCTCCATCGCCACGGCGGACAGCCGCGACTCCGTGTACCGGTACGCCGCCGCCGCGTCGCCGTCGATCGACCCGAAGTTGCCCTGCCCGTCCACCAGCGGGTAGCGCAGGCTGAAGTCCTGCACCATGCGCACGAGCGAATCGTACACGGACGCGTCGCCGTGCGGGTGGTACTTGCCCAGCACGTCACCCACCACCGTCGCGCTCTTCTTGTACGGCCGCGTGGGGATGAGCCCCGCCTCCGACATGGCGAAGAGAATGCGGCGGTGCACCGGCTTCAGTCCGTCGCGCACATCGGGAAGCGCGCGCTGCACGATGACGCTCATCGAATAGTCGATGAACGATTCGCGCATCTCGTCTTCAATGAGCCGCGGAACGATGCGGTCGCGCTGCGTGGGGGTGAGGATGGCCATCAGCTGCCTTCAGCCGCCGTGCGGGCGGACGGAGTCGGATTGGAAGAGCGTGGAAACGTGCGTCCCCGCGCGGCAAAGCGCCAGCGTGGACGCCGGGAGATACCCCGCGGCGGCCCTGCGGTTCGGATTTTATTCGGTCATCATGCAGGTCCGGCGCGCGGCCCGCAATCTGCCCGTCCGTCCAGGCGAAGAATCCCCCGTGAACCGAGACGGAGCGTTGACGTGAGCGAAACCGGACTGCCCCCCGCGCTGGTCATCGAGCGGGTGGTGCTGCTGGGATACATGACGTCGGGCAAGAGCACCGTGGGGCAGGCGCTTGCGCGGCGGCTGGAGTGGGGTTTTCTGGATTTTGACGTGGAGATAGAACAGCGGGAAGGGCGCACCGTCAAGGAGATCATCGCCACCGACGGCGAAGACGTCTTCCGGCGGATGGAGGCCGCGCTGACGGACGAGGCGGCCGCGCGCCCCGGGCTGGTGCTGGCGCCGGGGGGCGGATGGATTCTGCGCCCGGAGCAGCTGGACGTGCTGGGGGCGACCACGCTTTCGGCCTGGCTGCGCGTGTCGGTGGATGAAACCGTGCGCCGCCTGCGCGCGGATACGATCGACCGCCCGTTCCGCGGCCACCCCGATCCGCGCGCGATGATCGCGCGGATGCTGGCGGAGCGCGACCCGCTGTACCGCCTGGCGGATGTGTCGATTCCGGCGGAGGGGCGCACGCCGGAAGCGATCGCGTTCGAGCTGGAGACCATCATCCGCACGCGGCGCGAGGTGCTGATTCCGTTTCCGCTCGTCGATGAGCGCGCCCCGCACGACCCCAACGAGCCGCGGGAACGGCGGCGGTCGCCGTCGGCGTAGGCGGCGGGACGGGACGGGGCGGGACAGGGCGGGACAGGGCGGGACAGGGCGGGACAGGGCGGGACAGGGCGGGACAGGGCGGGACAGGGCGGGACAGGGCGGGACAGGGCGGGCGGGGAGGATTGGATGCTTGCTGCGAGGTCACGTGTGGCCGCGGGCTGGGGCCCTCACCCCGCGTGCTGCGCACGACGACCCTCTCCCACGAACGGATGTGGGAGAGGGAGCACACACCAGTGCCGTGCGTTGTGGATGAGTTGGCGTGGGCGGACGGTGTGAGGCCCCTCCCCCCGGCCCCTCCCCGTGCAAACTGCCGCACGGAGAGGGGAGGGCGGCAACTTCATCTCGCCCCGGATCGTGCCGATGCGCGGAGAGGCCCCCTCTCCCCGGCCCTCTCCCCCGCTCCGCGGGAGAAAGGGAGACTTCATCGCGTAACCGAACTGCGGCGCAGGTCGCACACCAACGGCGCTGTTGAAGCCCCAAACCGGACGCGCCAGCGGCCGGTGTCGGGGGTTTCCGCTGTTTGAGCGGCGGATTCATTCGCTCTCGCGGGGGAGGAGTGGGCCGGTGGTGCCGGCCCGGGTGGGGGCCGCGCTGAGACCCGCCTACCGACGATTGTGCTTTCTTCCGCAACTCGTCTCAAAAGGATAGGTTGAGCGGGCGGGTGCGTCCTGGAACCCCGGCGTGGGTTTTGGACTCGCGGGGTGCGCCTGCTCGGGTCCGGAGCGGTTCCATCGGTGAGCCGCGCGGAATCAGGCTCTCCATCCATGAACGAGGGTAGGCGAATGCGGAAGCTGAAGCTGGAAATCGACGATCTCGCGGTAGAATCGTTCACGCCGGCGGTCGGGGAGGGCGAGGCGGGAACCGTGCGCGCCAACATCACCGCGTACTACGAACTCTGCCACGCAGACCAGACCGCCGAAGCAACCTGTACCTGCGAGCCTACCTGCAACGCGCAGACGTGCTACAACTGCAGCGCGGCATGCGGCACGGCGAACTGCGGCACCAATGATCCGCGCATCTGCGAACGCCAGTCGTTCCCCATGACGAACTGCGAGTACTGCTGATCGAGCAGCCCCGCACCTGACGCCCCGGACGGCGCCCGCGTCGTCCGGGGTTTGCCGCTTGCCGGGTGGCGAAGCCCAGACGCTCCGGAAGCTGGCGATCCGCCTCAAGTCATCGACCCGACGACATCGCGTTCACGCAGATGAAGCCTGTAGCCGTACCGTGAGGCTTTCCGTTGTCGCGGCAACTTCAATTGCTCCCGCACCGGGCTGCTGCCGTTTCTTCCGCAACTCGTCTTCAAAGGATAGGTTGGGCACGCAGGTTCATCCTGAGACTTCAACGTGGATTGAGGACTCATGGATGCGCCGGCTGTCCGGTGGGTCATCGGTGAACCGCGCCGGATCAGGGTTTCATCCTTGCACGAGGGTAGCGGAATGCGAAAGCTGAAGCTGGAAATCGACGATCTCGCGGTGGAATCCTTCACACCGTCGGTCGGGGAGGGCGAGGCGGGAACGGTGCGCGCCAACATCACCGCGTACTACGAACTCTGCCACGCAGACCAGACCGCCGAAGCAACCTGTACCTGCGAACCCACCTGCAACGCGCAGACGTGCTACAACTGCAGCGCGGCCTGCGGTTCGGCGCGGTGCACGGGCGGATGCAACACCACCCACGAACTGCAGACCATCGTGCTCACCAACTGCGATCTCTGCTTTCCCTGATCGCTCCGGCCGGCTTGCCCGAAGACGGCTGAACCCGCGCGGCTGCGAGCTGAAGTCGGTATCCACCCAAGCAGTTGAAGCCCCGAACATCGCGTGCAGCGCGGTGTGTCGGGGCTTTGCGCCGTTGGAGCGGCGGATTCATCCGCTCCAGATATTCACCGCCGCGCCCAACTCCGCTTCCCGCGCCGGACTTTCAGCCCGCCCAACCCTCCCCCAGTCTTTTTTGGGGGAGGGTGGGTGAGTAATGCGAACCCGGGTGGGGGCCGCCGTGGAGCCGGCCCCCCGCGCCCTCTGCCCCGGCGTTGACCCGGCTGATAGATTGTCCGCCGTTGATCCACGGGACCGAAGCCACCAGAAGAACGCCATGAGCAATACAGATACGTCGCGCTTCATCTACGTCATGAAGGAACTGCGGAAGGTGGTTCCCCCCAACCGCGAGATCCTCAAGGGCATCTGGCTGTCGTTCTACCCCGGCGCCAAGATCGGCGTCGTGGGCAGCAACGGCAGCGGCAAGAGCTCGCTGCTGCGCATCATGGCCGGGGTGGACAAGGACTTCAACGGCGAGGCGTGGGCGGCCGAAGGCACCCGCATCGGCTACCTGGCCCAGGAGCCGGAGCTGGATACCGCGCTCGACGTGCGCGGCAACGTGGAAGAGGCCGTCAAGGCGCAGCGCGGTGTGCTGAGCCGCTTTGAGGAGGTCAACATGGCCTTCGCCGAGCCCGACGCCGACTACGACGCGCTGCTGGACGAGCAGGCCCGCCTGCAGGACGCCATCGACGCAGGCAACCTGTGGGAGCTGGACCGCAAGATCGAAATCGCCATGGAGGCGCTGCGCCTGCCGGCCCCCGACGCGCGCGTCGACAACCTGTCCGGCGGTGAAAAGCGCCGCGTCGCGCTCTGCAAGGTGCTGCTGGAAGAGCCCGACATCCTGCTGCTGGACGAGCCCACCAACCACCTGGACGCCGAATCCGTGGCGTGGCTGGAGCACCACCTGGCCGCGTTCACGGGCACCATCGTCGCCATCACCCACGACCGCTACTTCCTGGACAACGTGGCGGAGTGGATTCTGGAACTGGACCGCGGCGAGGGCATTCCCTGGAAGGGCAACTACACGAGCTGGCTGGAGCAGAAGCAGGAGCGCATGCGCAAGGAGGAGAAGCAGTCCTCCAGCCGCCAGCAGACGCTGGAGCGCGAGCTGGAGTGGGTGCGCATGGCGCCCCGCGCGCGGCAGGCCAAGAGCAAGGCCCGTCTGCAGAGCTACGAGCAGCTGCTGAACGCCGACCAGCGCGAGCGCACCTCCACTGCCGAAATCATCATCCCCGCCGGGCCGCGCCTGGGCGATGACGTGGTGATCGCCGACAACGTCAGCAAGGCCTTCGGCGACCGGCTGCTGTTCGAGAACATGAACTTCCGGCTTCCGCGCGGCGGCATCGTGGGCGTGATCGGGCCCAACGGCGCGGGCAAGACCACGCTGTTCCGCATGATCACCGGCAAGGAAGACCCGGACGCCGGCGCACTCAAGGTGGGGTCGACCGTGAAGCTGGCGTACGTGGACCAGAGCCGCGACACGCTGGACGGCGAAAAGACGGTATGGCAGGAGATCAGCGCCGGCGCCGAGCAGCTTGAACTCGGCCGGTTGAAGGTGAACAGCCGCGCGTACTGCGGATGGTTCAACTTCAAGGGATCTGACCAGCAGAAGATGGTGAAGACGCTTTCCGGCGGCGAGCGCAACCGGGTGCACATGGCCAAGGTGCTCAAGGAGGGCGGCAACCTGATCCTGCTGGACGAACCCAGCAACGACCTGGACGTCGACACGCTGCGCGCGCTGGAAGAGGCGCTGCTGGACTTTGCGGGCTGCGCCGTGGTCATCAGCCACGATCGGTGGTTCCTGGACCGCATCGCCACGCACATTCTGGCGTTCGAGGGGGAGAGCCAGGTGGTGTGGTTCGAGGGCAACTACCAGGACTACGAGGCCGACAAGAAGCGACGCCTCGGCGCCGCCGCCGACATCCCGCACCGCATCAAGTACAAGAAGCTCGTGCGTGCGTGATGGATTCCGATGCTGCCCGGGCGCGCGGCTCGGGCAGCATCCGTCGTTGGTGCTGGGAAGGCAGACGCGGCGGCCGGATCTCCTGAGCGGATGAATCCGCCGCTCAAGAAGCGGTAACCCCCGACTCACGGCCGCTGTCGCGTCCGTGATCGGGGCTTCAACCGAGCTTTGTCTGATCACGTTCTGAAGCCCCGACCCGGCGTGCGAATCGCCGCCGTGTCGGGGCTTTCCGCGTTCAGAGCGGCTTCATCCGCTCAGGAGTGTCGAGGCCGCGCGCATTTCTCCGCCTTAGCGGCTGGAGATCAGGAACAGGTTGCCGTCAGGGTCCGTAAACTTCGCGCTCGTGCCCCACGCCTCGGCCTTGGGCGGCGCCTCGAACGCCACGCCGCGCGAGACCAGTTCGTCGTACGTCTTCTGCACGTCGTCGGCTGTAAAAGCAAAGGATTGAAATCCGCCGACTGTCTGCCCCGCCATCATCGGCTTCGCGATAACGACGCCCGTGTCCGCGCCGGGGATGCGCAGCTCGATCCAGCGCGCGCCGGGGCCCATCGGCTGGTCGGTGACGATGGTGAACCCGAGCTTCTGCGTGTAGAAATCCAGCGCGGCGTCCTGGTCGGTCACGTACACGCTGACGAACTTCACGGCCTTGATCATGTCTGCCATTCCGGTTCAGGGTGGGCATTAATGCGATCAATGAAATGGCGGCGCCCTGGACGGACAAGGCGTGTATTCGATACTATGGCATCCGTTGCCACAGCCGCCCTGACCGGAGAAGCGCCGTGCCGGTGATCGAACTGGACGCGTACGTGCTCGATACGCTGATGCTGGATCTGGTCGGGCACGATCACCAGCCGTCGGCGTTCCTCGTCTACCTCTTTCTGTGGCGCCGGACGCGCGGCGAGGGCGTGGAGGAGGCCGCAATCAGCCTGCGCGCGATCGCCGAAGGCACCGGCCTGTCCCGGCGCGGCGTGCAGGACGCGCTGGCGCACCTGTCGGCGCGGCAGTTGATCGACAGTGCGCGGGAATCCATCACCGCCGTCCCGCTATACCGCGTGCACCGGCCGTGGGCGCGCGCCGTCGCTGGCGGTGGCGCCTGACGACGCGAACGGGGAAGCATCCGGATCGCGCGATGCTGTGCAGTGTGCGCCGGGCTGGGCTGGACGGGTTTGATCGATGAAAAGAAAAGGCCGCTCCAGTGAGCGGCCTTTCTGTTTCTTGAGATCAACAATCGATCGCGTCCTACATCTCCGTATCGGGCGAGGCGCCGATGGAGCTGGAGGGGAGGGTGTCGACCTCGGCGGTGAGGCCGGCCAGGATGCGCTGGCCCAGGTCGCGGCGCGGCGGCTGCAGGTCCGAGCGCCCCGTGCGCGGCGGCTGAATGTCGTTGCCGGTGCCGGTGGGAACCGGGCGCGCGGCGATCCCCGTCAGCCGCTGGCGCGTGGCGTACTCGCCGATGGCCGTGGCCGCGGTGCTGCGGACGCGCGGGTCGCGGTCCGACATGGACCGCAGCAGCGGCGAGACCACCAGCCCGTCATCCATCTGCCCCAGCGCCCACACGGCGCTGCGCCGCACCTGCGGATCCACGTCGCGCGCGGCCCGCATCAGCGCGGCGATGGTCGCCTCGTCGCCCGTGAACAGCTCCGGGCTGGCAGCGGCCACCCGCGCGGCGGCGTCGTCCGGCGCGGGCGCGCGGCGGGGAGCGGTGGCGCGCACCGGCTCGCGTTTCCGCACGGGGGCGGGCTGCGGCGCCACGGCCACGCGCGTCCCGGCCGCCGCTTCGGGAACGGCGGTCCGCGGCGGCGCGGCGGCCGGACTGCGCGGCGCGACCGGCTGTTCCGCCAGCACGCGAGGCTGCTGGATGGACGGGGACGCGGCCGCCAGCGGAAAGAGCGCCAGGGCCGCCATCGCGCAGCAGAGGAGCGCCGCGCGCGCACCCACGGCTCCGCGAGCGCGCGCGCCGTCGAGGACGGCGATTACGCGGCCTTCCAGCTGCGAGCGGCCGGCCATCCCCACCGCGGCGGCGGCGGCCAGGCGGCCCGGGCGAAAGGCACGCGCCACCTCCAGCAGGTGCCCGGCGTACTCCGAGGCACGGGTGCCGGCGGCGAGCACGCGGTCGTCGCAGGCCTGCTCGCGCTCCTCGCGCATGCGGCGCGCGGCCCACCACGCGCCCGGGTGAAACCAGTACGCCGCGCAGCCCAGCCCGGCCACCGTCTGCCACAGGCAGTCGCGCCGCGCCACGTGCGCAAGCTCGTGCAGCAGCACGGCGCGGGCGCGCTCCGGCGACCACGCATCCGCCTGCGCGGGAATGAGCACCGTGGGGCGCAGAATGCCCCATGTCATCGGCATGGCGGCGCCGGGCGCCCGCAGCAGGCGCACGCGCTCGCGCAGGCCCAGTTCCGCGCGGGCGGCGTTCAGGCGGTCGTTCCACACGCCGTCCGTCACCCGGGTGGACCGGCGGCCCATGGCGTGTACGGCCAGCATCCCCACGGCCGTGCGCGCCAGAACCAGCAGCGCGCCCGTCATCCACACGGCCAGCGCCACGGCGCCCCACGAGAGGCCGCCCGCCGCGCCCGCGCCCGCGGAGGCGCCGAACCGCTCCGCATCCACCGAAACGAACGGCACTTCCCAGTGCGGCACCGCCAGCGTGAGCGCGGGAAGCACCAGCATTCCGCCCAGTCCCAGCGCCCACACCAGGTGCCGCGACGCGGCGGATCGTCCGCGCAGCGCGGAGGCCAGCAGCGCGGCGGCGGCCAGCAGCACCGTGCCGCGCGCCACCAGCCACACGGCGGAGGCGAGCCACGGCGCGTCGGCGGAGGCGGGAAGGGGAATGCTCATGCGGCTACCGGCCCTGGGTGCGCGCCTGGTCGATCATGGATGCGATGCGGTCCAGTTCGGCGTCGCTGATGCGGCTCTGCGACTCGTCCAGCAGCGCGGCTACGGCCGCCTCGGTGGATCCGCCAAAGAAGGTGCGCACCATGTGCGACAGCGCGTTGACCCGCGCGGACTCGCGGGGAACGGTGGGAAGGTACAGGTAACGGGGACCGTCCTGCTCGTGTTTCAGGTGCCCCTTTTCCTCCAGAATGCGCATCAGGGCGCGCACGGCGGAGTAGCTGGGCGGTTCGGGAATGCGGTCCAGGACGTCGTTGACGCTCGCCTTTCCCAGGCGATACACCACGTCCATGATCTGGCGCTCCCGGCGGCTCAGGTCGGAGCCGTTGCTGGTGCTTTTGGGCATGCGATCCGGTACGGACGGAAGGGGCCTGCCGGGCGATGGATCCGCCGGCGGTCTGCAAGTCCGTACGCTAGGGACGGGTGCACGCCGGGTCAAGGGCGGTGACGGGCGATGGCCTGATCACGCGGTCGTTGTGTTTCGGTGTACGCGCGATCATCCTGTTTGCGGGGAGCGTCCGCGGCCTTTCCCGCGCTGTTTCCCGGCGCGGCTGTTTCTTTCAACGGACGGTTGGCTCGCACGGATGGCAGATCCTTCGGTCGCCGGGGTTCAGCGCCGTGGAGAGCGCGCCCGTGCTCCCTCAGGATGACATGATCGGGCGTGGTAACTTGGTGCGGCATCCAACCATGTCATTCTCAGGAGGCGCCGGCCGCGCTGTCCGACGCGCCGGACTGTGGCGCCGACAAAGGATCTGCCTTCCGCACGAGCCAAACCTTCCGAAGCGCGCCGGGGCCGCGCCCGCGCCCTGCTGTCCATCATCCTGCTAAAAGCCTAGCACTGGCGCGGAAACCCGGGCCCGCAGGGTGTGCGAATTCGGAGTGCTCGCGGCGTTGTCTGTGTGGGGCCGCTCACTCCGGGCGCCCCGCCCCTGCCTTCCGGGAGGAACCATGGTGCGAAACATCGTTCGTGCGTTGCCCGTGCTGCTGTTGCTGCTGCTTGCGCCCGTGCTGGCCCGGGCGCAGGAACCCGCGGTCATCACGGGCAGGGTGACCAACACCGCGGGCCAGCCTGAGGCCGGCGTGCTCGTCCGCATCGAAGCACTGAACGTGGGTGCCATGACGGCGGCGGATGGGGCGTACCGGCTCACCATTCCCGGTGCCCGCATCCGCGGAACCATGAGCGTGAACATCACCGCGTCGCGCGTCGGGATGACATCCGTGAGGCGCCCCTTGAATGTCACGGCGGGCGCACAGCTGACGCAGGACTTCGTGCTGGCGCCGCAGGTTCTGATGCTGGAGGAACTGGTGGTCACGGGACACGCCACCCCGGCGTCGCGTGCCCGGGTGCCGTTCTCGGTATCGGCTGTGGCGGTGGAAAACATCCCCGTGTCCGCGGGTGGCGTGATCCAGGGCAAGGTGGCGGGCGCCCGCATCGCCGACGCGCCCATGAACACCGAGGAGTACAACCACATCCAGGAGAACGTCTTTCTGGCCGCCGCGCGCGACCCGCTGTCGACGTTTTCCATCGACGTGGACCGCGCGTCGTACAGCAACGTGCGCCGCTTCATCCGCGACGGGCAGGCGCCGCCCGCCGATGCCGTGCGGATCGAGGAAATGGTGAACTACTTCACCTACGCGTACCCGGCGCCGCGCGGCGAGCATCCATTCGGCGTGGTGACCGAGGTGGGCGACTGCCCGTGGAACCGGCGCCACCAGCTGGTGCAGGTGGCGCTGCAGGGCCGCATGCCCGAGACGCGCAACCTGCCGCCCAGCAACCTGGTGTTTCTGGTGGATGTGTCCGGCTCCATGAGCTCGCCCGACAAGCTGCCCCTGGTGCAGGAGTCGCTGCGCCTGCTGGTGGGCGAGCTGACGGCGCGGGACCGCATTGCGCTGGTGGTGTACGCGGGCGCGGCCGGACTGGTGCTCGACGCCACGCCCGGCGACCGCAAGGACGTGATCCTGGCCGCCATCGACCGGCTGAGCGCGGGCGGCAGCACGGCCGGCGCGGCGGGGATTCAGCTGGCGTACGACGTGGCGCGCCGCAACCACATGCCGGGCGGCAACAACCGCGTCATCCTGGCCTCGGACGGCGACTTCAACGTGGGCGTCAGCAGCGAGGGCGAGCTGGTGCGGCTGATCGAAGAAAAGCGCGATCAGGGGACGTTTCTGACGGTACTGGGCTTCGGGCGGGGCAACCTGGCCGACGCGCGCATGGAGCAGCTGGCGGACAAGGGGAACGGCAACTACGCCTATGTGGATGAGATCGCCGAGGCGCGCCGCGTCCTGGTGAGCGAGCGGGCGGGGACGCTGTTTACGCTGGCCAAGGACGTGAAGCTGCAGGTGGAGTTCAACCCGGCGCGGGTGTACGCGTACCGGCTGATCGGATACGAAAACCGCATGCTGGCGGCGCAGGACTTCAACGACGACCGCAAGGACGCGGGCGAGATGGGCGCCGGGCACACGGTGACGGCATTGTACGAGATCGTTCCCGTGGGCGCGGACAGCGACGTGCAAATGGGCGGGGTGGATTCGCTGCGCTACCAGCGGGTGGGGATGGAGCCCGTGGGCCGCTTCGGGCGGGAGATGATGAACGTCAAGGTGCGCTACAAGCTGCCGGACGGGGAGCAGAGCCGGCTGCTGTCGCACGCGGTGCAGGCGCGGGACGGCGGAGCCCGGTCGTCGGAGAACTTCCGTTTCGCCGCGGCCGTGGCGGAATTCGGAATGCTGCTGCGCACGTCGGAGCACCGCGGGCGCAGCAGCGTGGATGATGTGCTGCGGCTGGCCCGCGGCGCCACCGGCCCGGACGCGGACGGCTACCGCACCGAGTTCGTGCGGATGGTTGAGGCCTATGCCGCGCTCCCCCGCAGGCCGTCCGCGGCGAGCGGCGGGGATGGTGACCGGTAGGTGATGGGGATGGATGGATGACGAGCGGCCCTCCGGCACTGTGCCGGAGGGCCGCTCTGCTGTTGTCGCCGCCGCGGCGATGATGCGGGCCGGACGGTTGGCTCACGCGGATGGTAGATCCTTCGGTCGCGCACGAGTACGGCGCCGCGGACGGGCGGTGCACGCTCCCTCAGGATGACGCCGGTGGCGCACACGGCCCGGCGCCGGGGAGAGCGGGTTTGTGATCCCACATGATGACGCCGTCGCGTTAATGCGTTGTCTCTTCTCCGCCTGCAACGCCAAATGGCGTCATCCTGAGGAGGCGCCGGCCGCGCCTTTCGACGCGGCGAACCGTGGCGCCGACGAAGGATCTGCTTTCCGCACGAGCCAACTTCGCCGACCGCGCAGGACCGTCCGCCGCAGTCCGCGAAGGCGGACTTTGCGCCGTTATTGCCGCGACTTCAGTCGCCCGTCTTCCCCCACATCCACCATGCCCGCGCCGTTCATCCCCCGCGGGGAACTATGCCAGCAGCGCGAATGCGTTGGCCAGGTCCACGTTGCCGCCGGTAATCACCATCCCCACGCGCTCGCCGCGGAACGCGTCCGGGTCGCTCATGACGGCGGCCAGCGGAACGGCGCCGGAGGGCTCCACCACGATCTTCATCCGCGTCCACAAGAACCGCATCGCCTCCACGATCGCCTCTTCCGACACCGTGCGCATCTCGCTCACGTTCTGGCGGATCAGCGGAAAGGTGAGCTGTCCCAGCGCCGGCGTGCGCAGCCCATCCGCGATCGTCGGCGGATTGCGCACCGTCTGCAGCGTGCCGGTGCGGAACGATCGCGTGGCGTCATCCGCCAGCTCCGGCTCCACACCGACGACGCGGATGCCGGGAACCGCGTCCTTTGCCGCCAGCGCCGTTCCGCTCAGCAGCCCGCCGCCGCCGCAGGGCGTCATCATCACCGTCAATCCCGCCACGTCGTGCAGCAGTTCCAGCGCGGCGGTGCCCTGGCCGGCGATCACCCCCGCGTGGTCGTACGGCGGCAGCAGCGTCATTCCGCGCTCTGCCTGCAGGGTGATGGCGATCTCCTCGCGCGTTTCCTTGTGCTTGTCGTACAGAATCACCTCGCCGCCGTAGCCGCGCGTCCCCTCGATCTTGGACTGCGGCGCGTCGTCCGGCATCACGATGGCCGTCCGCACGCCCAGGATGCGGCCCGTGAGCGCCACGGCCTGCGCGTGGTTGCCGGACGAGTACGTGAGCACGCCCAGCGCCCGCTGCGACGCCGTGAGCGCCGAGACGGAGTTGAACGCGCCGCGGAACTTGAACGATCCGCCGCGCTGCAGGTTCTCGCACTTGAAGAAGAACTCCGCGCCGAACCGCTCGTTGAGCGTGCGCGACGTCATCACCGGCGTGCGGTGGGCGTTGCCGCGCAGCCGTTCCGCCGCGGCGTGCACGTCGGCCGCGGTGGGCAGGATCGGGTTTTCGGACATCGGGTTCATGAGATGGGAAATCAACGTGTCCATGCGGATTCGGGAGCGGATCGCCCGGGACGCCGGATCAGAAGCCGGAAGATCCACCCGAGGCCGGCCAGCGCGGTCACGAGGAGGACGGCCAGCATGCCGGTGGCCGTCCGGACGGTACGGTGGTCCGCTTCCGTCGGAAACATCTCCAGCGAGCCGTTCGCGAAGTAGAGAACGTCGAGCACGAGCACCAGGCCGAGCGCGATCATGGCCAGCACTACGGCGGTTTTCGCGGTTCTGTGCATCGGTCCTCCATCCGCGGGCTCAGGGATGATCGGCCCTCACGGCGCTTCCGTGAGGCGTTCCACGCGCAGTGAACCCCTCAGTACTTGGGGATGGTGGGATCGACCTCGTCGGACCAGGCCAGAATGCCGCCCCTGAGGTTCAGCACGCGCTCGTAGCCCTGCGCCTGAAGGTACTGCAGCGCCTGGCCGCTGCGCGCGCCGGAGCGGCACTGCAGCACGATCTCCTCGTCGGGCGAAATCTCGTCCAGCCGCTCGGGCACCTGCGCCAGGGGGATGAGCCGCGCGCCCTGCGGCTCCAGGTTGCCGATGTCCCACTCCATCGGCTCGCGCACGTCGATGATGGTCAGGCGGTCGCCGCGGTCCAGCCGCTGCTTGAGTTCCGTCGGGGTGATTTCCGGGATCATCTCGTTATCCGTTGGCGCGCCCGGCGGATGGATTCCGCAGAAGCGCTCGTAGTCGATCAGTTCGCGAACGGTGGGATTGTCGCCGCACACGGGGCAGGCCGGGTCGCGCCGCAGCCGCATCTCCCTGAACCTCATCCGCAGCGCGTCGAACAGCAAGAGCCTGCCGATGAGCGGCTCGCCCGTGTCCAGAATCAGCTTCAGCGCCTCCAGCGCCTGCACGCTGCCGATGATGCCAGGCAGCACGCCGAACACGCCGGCCTCCGCGCACGACGGCACCGAGCCCGGCGGCGGCGGCTCGGGAAACAGGCAGCGGTAGCACGGCCCGCGCTGCGCCCAGAACACGGACGCCTGCCCGTCCCAGCGCAGAATGGAGCCGTAGACGCACGGCTTTCCCTCCAGCACGCAGGCGTCGTTCACCAGGTAGCGGGTGGGAAAGTTGTCGCTTCCGTCGATGACGACATCGTAGCCGCGGATGATCTGCCGCGCGTTTGCCGACTCCAGCCGCACGGAATGCGGCTCCACGCGCACGTGGGGATTGATGCCGATGATGCGGTCCGTGGCGGAATCCAGCTTGGTGCGCCCCACGTCCGCCGTGCCGTGGATGATCTGCCGCTGAAGGTTGGATTCGTCGACCGTGTCGAAGTCCACGATCCCCAGCGTGCCCACGCCGGCCGCCGCCAGGTACAGCGCGGCGGGCGACCCCAGCCCCCCCGCGCCGATGAGCAGAACGCGCGCGGCCTTGAGGCGCCGCTGTCCCGCGGGGCCCACTTCGGGCAGGATCAGGTGCCGGCTGTAGCGCAGCGTCTCGTCCGCGCCCAGCGTGGGAAGCGTGTCGTCGGTCATCATGCCCTCCACGTTACCCGGCCCGCCCGCCCCGGGGCAAGCCGTCGCGCCCGTTCCCCGCGTACCTCCGCGTACCTCCGCGCCGGAGCGCGCGTCAGGCGGAGCCGGGCGTCACGCCCCATCTCTCACCGCAACCCCATGTCATCCTGAGAGAGCGTGCGCCGAATCGTCCGCCGCGCCGAAGCCTTGCGCGACCGAAGGATCTACCATCCGCCAAGCCAATTTCGCGCGACGCACCACAGCTGCCGCCACAGTCCGCGCAGGCGGACTTCGTGCTGTTCCAGCGGCGAATTCATTCGCTCCTGGATGGCGGATCTCGCCGACGATGATCGAACTGCGCCTCCACTTTTTGGCCCCAGCACCTCCGCGCCGCCCCAAGCCCCACGCCCCGCAAACGACAACACCGTTTCACGCGGAGGACGCGGGGGTGGCGGAGGGGCGCGGGGGAACAGATGGGGGGCTTTCCGCCCGCGAGGCACGATGCGCGCAGAGGAACCATCCTCCAGCCGGGATCGGTGGATGAGGCATGTGGCGAATGACGAACGGGGAGCGGTAATGCGGCGGGTGATGGCGATGCGGGTGCTGACGATGGGGCTGTCGGTGCAGGCGATGGCGGGATGCGGGGGTGATGCGCCTCGCGAGGCGGGAAAGGCGGCGACGGCCGCGAGCGCGGATTCGGCGGCGGCCCGTCCCGCGGATGCGGCGGATTCCGCGACGGCGGCGGCATCGCGCCTGCCGCGGGGGCCGTACACGCCGGACAGCATGGGGCGCGTGCCCGTCTTTGAATACCACGTCATCCGCGCCGGCCCCACTGAGTTCCACCATCCGCCCGAGGCCCTGCGCCGCGACCTGCAGGTGCTGTACGACGCCGGTTATCGCCCCGTCACCGTCGCGGAAATGCACGACCGCCGCATCGACCAGGTGCTCCCCGCCGGCTATCGTGCCTTTGCCGCCGTGTTCGATGACGCCGATCCTACGCAGTTCAGCTACGTGGAATCCGCCGACGGAACGCTGTCCATCGACCCCAACAGCGCCGTGGGGATCTGGACGGAGTTCACCCGCACGCACCCGGGATGGCGCAACGCCGCCACCTTCTGCGTCCTGAGCGCGGGCGACGCGGGCGGCGCCTTCTTCGGCCGCGGCGGCATCAAGGGGCAGAAGACGGAATGGCGCTATCCCAAGATGAAGTTTCTGGCCCAGCAGGGCTTTGAAATCTGCAACCACACCGTCTGGCACGCGCGCCTCGACAAGTACTCCGACGCGTACGTGCAGGAGCAGATCGCGCGGCTGCAGATGGCCGTGGACAGCGCGGTTCCCGGCTACCGCGTGCGCACCCTGGCGCTGCCGCTGGGCATATGGCCAAAGACGCGGCCGCTGGCGTGGGCGGGCTCGTGGCGCGATCCCCGCACGGGGCAGACGGTGCGGTACGCGCACGACGCCGTGCTGGAGGTGTCGGGCGGGCCCAGCGTGAGCCCGCGCGATCCGGCGTACGACGGGCACAGCATCGACCGCGTGATCGCGCACCGCGACGTGGTGGAGCGGACGGTGCGGCGGCTGGAACCGGACGGCGCGTACGTTTCGGCGGGGGCGGGACGATGATGCGGATTCAGCATCATCCTTGAATCCCACCCCCGCCGCCGATACCATTCCCGTTCTTCCGGAAGGGGCTTCCGGGCGAGGGCGGGATTTTTCTCTGGATGGCGGTGACGGATGGACTTTCTTGCGCAGATGTTCGACTACTTCCGGCACCTGGACGTGCACCTGGCGGAACTGCTGCGGCAGTACGGCGCGTGGACGTACGTCATCCTGTTCGCCATCATCTTTGCCGAGACGGGGCTGGTGGTGACGCCGTTCCTGCCCGGCGACTCGCTTCTGTTCGCCGCGGGCGCCATCACGGCCGCGGCCAACAACATGCCCGGCGAGCCCGCGCTCAACATCCTGCTGCTCTGGCTGGTGCTGGTGATCGCCGCGGTCGTGGGCGACTCGGTGAACTACCAGATCGGCCGCGCGGTGGGCACCAAGGTGTTCAAGGAAGAAGCGCGGGTCATGAAGCTGGAGTACCTGCGCAAGACGGAGGGCTTCTACGCCAGGTACGGCGGCAAGACCATCATCCTGGCGCGCTTCATTCCCATCGTGCGGACGTACGCGCCGTTCGTGGCGGGCGCGTCCAAGATGGATTACGCCAAGTTCCTTACGTTCAACGTCATCGGCGGCGTCATCTGGATCACGCTGTTTCTGTTCGCCGGGTACTTCTTCGGCAACATTCCGGTGATTCAGCACAACTTCGAGTACGTCGTCATCGGCATCATTCTGGTTTCGCTGCTGCCGCCGTTCCTGGAGTGGCTCAAGCACCGCCGCTCGCGCACCGTCGGCGACGTGGCCGACGCGACCGGCACCGAGCCCCGCATCTGATGTTCAATCGGTTGATGTTCATCCGTTCCGCCTCCGCACTTCTGCTCGCCCTGGCCCTCGCGGCTCCGGGCGAGCTGTTCGCGCAGAAGACGCCCGCGCGCCCGGCCCGCGACACCGTGCAGATCGTGGATCGCGATTCGGCGGATGCGGAATCCGCCGATGCCGACACGGTGCCCGGCCCCGGTCCGTTCACGCGGGCGCAGGGGACGAGCGGACCGTTCGCCGTGCAGTCCAGCGGCGCCGTTTCCACCCGTCCGCCGCGCGACTCCGCCGTGTGGGTGAGCGCGCCCGCCCGCACCGCCGCGCGCGACACCGCCGCCGCCCGCCGCGCCGCCGCCGCTGCCCGCGACACCACGGCTCGCCGGACCACGACTGCCGCTCGGGATACAACGGCTCGTCGGACAACAACGGCGGCACGCGACACCGCCGCTCGCCGCACCACGACTGCGGCACGCGATACCGCGACTCGTCGCACCACAACCGCGGCTCGGGACACTGCCGCTCGCCGGACGACAACTGCCGCACGCGATTCGGCCGCTCGACGCAACACGTCTCGCGATACGGCCGCCACTCGCCGCGCCATGACGGCTGCGCGCGACAGTGCGGCTCGGCGCAACACGTCTCGCGATACGGCCGCCACTCGCCGCGCAGCTGCCGCCGCCCGCGATTCAGCCGCGCGTCGCAACACGTCTCGCGACACGGCAGCGACGCGGCGCACCACGACCGCCGCGCGTGATTCGGCGGCCCGGCGGACGGCGGCCCGGGACAGCGCGGCGCGACGGAATGCGCCGCGCGACACGGTCGTCATCGGCCGGGGAAGCCGCGCGGACACGGCGGGCACGCGCCGCCCCGCCGCGCGCGACACGGCCCGTCCGCGCACGACGGCCGCGCCCCGCACGCACCGCATGGCCGCGGGCGAAACGTTCTACGGCATCGCGCGGCGGTACGGAATCACCACGGCGCAGCTCCGCGCGGTGAACCCGGACCTGGACTGGGAAGACGTGCGCACCGGCGACGTGCTTCGCCTTCCCGCCAACGCCCGCGACACGCGTGCGGGCTCCGGCTCCGGCGCATCGTCCACGCCCGCTCCTGCCCGCAGCGGCGGGACGACGCCTGCTCCGGCACGCGGGGGCGCCACCACGCCCGCGCGCCCCAGCCAGCCCGCGGCGCCGCGCGGCTCGCGCTCCCACACGGTGGCGGCGGGCGAGACGCTGTTCGGCATCGCGCGGCAGTATGGCGTCACGCGCGACGCCATCATCGAAGCCAACAAGCTGGAAACGGATCAGGTGCGCACCGGCCAGCGGCTGGTCATCCCCCCGGTCCCGCGGTGAGCGCGCCGGTGCAGGAAGAGATGGAACTGCCCGGCTCGCGCGACGAGCGCATCCGCGTGCTCTTCGTGTGCATGGGCAACATCTGCCGCTCGCCGCTGGCGGAAGCCGTATTCCGCCACCAGGTGCGCGAGCGCGGGCTGGAGGAGCGGTTCGTCATCGATTCCGCCGGGACCTCCGGCTACCATCGCGGCGCCGCGCCGGACCGCCGCAGCGCGGAAACGGCGCTGCGGCGCGGGATTACGCTGGAGGGCCGCAGCCGCGCGCTCACCCCCGCGGACCTGCGCCGGTTCGATTACGTGATCGCGATGGATACGGAAAACCTGGAGGGCATCCGCGTGCTGGAGGAACGCGCCGGCGGCACCGCGCGCGTGCACCGGCTGCGCGAGTGGGACTCCGATCCCGGCCACGGCGACGTGCCGGATCCGTACTACGGCGGGGAGCGCGGCTTTGACGAGGTGCACGACATCGTGGAGCGCGGCGTGAGCGGCCTGCTGGAGCATATCGTCCGCGAGCACGGGCTGGGATGATCCCAGGCGGGCTGCGCGCGGCGGTGGAGGCGCGGCTGGGCCGCATTCTCGACGCTCAGCCGGTGGGCGGCGGCAGCATCAACCACGCGGCGCGGGTGCGCACGGCGGACGGGCCGGTGTTCATCAAGTATCACCCGCGCTCGCCGGCGGGGATGTTCGCGGCGGAGGCCCGCGGGCTGGATGCGCTTCGGCGCGCCGCCGCGGGCCTTGTTGTTCCCCGCGTGCTCGCGCGCGCCGACGCGCAGGAGGGCGTCCCCGCGTGGCTCGCGCTGGAGTGGCTGGAACCAGCCGTGGCGGATGAGGAACGGCTGGGCCGCGGGCTGGCGGCGCTGCACCGCACGCCCGTGTCGGGTTGGGGATGGGAGGAAGCCAACTTCATCGGCTCGCTGCCGCAGGCGAACGATGCGGAGCCGTCGTGGGCGGCGTTCTGGCGCCTTCGGCGGATGGAGCCGCAGCTGAAGCTCGCCCGCCGCTCCGGCCGCCTCCCCGCGACGGAAAACGAGTGGGCGCGCCTCCTGGACCTCCTTCCCGGCCTCCTCGCCGCCGCGGAGGATGACGGGCCGTCGCTGCTGCACGGCGACCTGTGGAGCGGAAACGTGCTGGCCACGGCGGCCGGCCCGGCGCTCATCGATCCCGCCGTGTACCGCGGCCACCGCGAAGTGGACCTCGCGATGGCGGAGCTGTTCGGCGGCGTCGGCGCGCGGTTCCGGGCGGCGTACCGCGAGGCGTGGCCGCTGGCGCCGGGGTACGCCGAGCGGCGCGCCGTCTATCAACTCTACTACCTGCTCGCGCACGTGAACCTGTTCGGCGGCGGCTACGTCCCCCAGACCGCCAGCGTCCTCCGCACCGTCTCGTGAAGCAGCGCCGTCCCGGTCGATAGAGGAATCCAGCGAAGCGGTTGGGGTTTCTCCGCGCGTCAGCTTGTATGACCCTGAGCGGAGCCCGTCGCCGTGAGCGGCCGCAACGCTGATCCTTCCGCCGAAGTTTTGTCATCCTGAGCGGAGCGCCTCGCCGGACGATCAGCGGCGCCCAACTGTGGCGCGAAGTCGAAGGATCTTGCCACGGTGGATGCGGAGTGCCCGGCAGGCGGGGTACGGATCAGACTCGTGGCCTCGGCGCTCGGGGCCGGCGATGTGGCAAGATCCTTCGACTCGCTGCATGGATCGGCGCATCTCCAAGATCGGCGTGGCCGCTCGCTCAGGATGACAAAGCCTCGGCGTGGAGTGTTACTGCGCACCCTATTTTGTCATCCTGAGCGGAGCGCCTCGCCGGACGATCAGCGGCGCCCAACTGTGTCGCGAAGTCGAAGGATCTTGCCACGGTGGACGCGGAGTGCCCGGCAGGCGGGGTACGGATCAGACTCGTGGCCTCCGCGCTCAGGTCCCCTGGCGGGAAGGGCGCGGGGCGGCGGATCGGATTGCGACACCGCTGGGCGGCGAGCTGCGATCCTCGTCCAAGTCGCGGAATCAAAGGCTTTCCCGCCGCCGCGAACCGCGCCATAATCCGTCTGGCCGAGCGATTGCGAAGCGGTGCCCGGACCCTCACACCTTCCAACGTGCCCGAAGCCTTCCCCCAACTGCGGCCCGATCTTGCGGATGCGCTTTCCGAGCGCACCCGCGGGATGACCACGGCCGGCAGCATGCGGGTGATGCTGCGCATGGCCGAGCGCGCCATGCAGCGCGCCAGCGACGCCGACCAGGTGCGCGGAAACACCGCCCGCCTGCTCAGCGACGGCACGCAGGCGTTCCGCGCCTGGCTGGACGCCATCGCCCGTGCCGAGCACTACGTCCACCTGGAAAACTACATCATCCGCGACGACGGCATCGGCCGGCGCTTTCGCGACGCGCTCTGCGAACGCGCGCGCGCGGGCGTTCGCGTGCGGGTGCTGTACGACTGGGTGGGGTGCTGGGCCACGCCGCGCGCCTTCTGGAAGCCCATGCGCGACGCCGGGGTAGAGGTGCGGGCGTTCGCTCCGCCCTCGTTCTCCGATCCGCTCAACTACATCCGCCGCGACCACCGCAAGGTCGTCGCGGTCGATGGAACGTGGGCCTCCGTCTCCGGAATGTGCATCGGCGACGAGTGGGCGGGCGATCCGGACGCCGGCATTCCGCCCTGGCGCGACACCGGCGTGGAGTTCCGCGGCCCCGTGGCGGCGGTCATCGACCGGGCGTTCGGGCGCACGTGGGCGGCGGCGGGCGGCGTGCTTCCGCCGGACGAGGTTCCCAATCAGCACGGGTCGCGCACGGTGGGCAACGTGGCCGTCCGTGTCGTGGAAGGTGAGCCGGGACGGTCGCGCATCTACCGCATCTCGCAGTTCGTCGCCGTGGGCGTGGAGCGGCGGCTGTGGATCACGGACCCGTACTTCGTCCTCCCGCCCGCGATGACGGAGGCGCTCGCCGCCGCCGCCCGCGACGGCGTGGACGTGCGCGTCCTTGTCCCCGCGCACAACAACTGGCCCATCGTCGGCGGAATGTCGCGCGCGGGATACCGGCCGCTCTTGGAGGCCGGCGTGCGGCTGTTTGAGTGGGAAGGGCCCATGATCCACGCCAAGACGACGGTGGCGGACGGGTTCTGGTCCCGCGTGGGCTCCAGCAACCTGAACCTGGCGTCGCTGCTGGGGAACTGGGAGATGGACGTCGCCGTCACCGACCTGGTGTTCGCCGGCGAGATGGAGGCGCTCTTTCTGCGCGACCTGGAATCGTCCGTCGAAGTCGGGCTCGTGCACTCCGCTCGCGTCCCGGTGCTCGGCATCCGCGAGCGGCGCGGCACCGACCGCGTCCTGCGCGAGCGCGACGGCAGCCAGGCCGCCGTCGCCCGCGAAACGGCGCGCGCGGCGCGGGAGCGGTCGTATCGCGGCAATCAGATGGCGCGCTTCCTGGGCCGGCTGGCCCGGGCGGCGTCCGTGCTGGCCCGCGCGCTCATCGGCCAGCGCACGGTGGGGCGCGAGGATACGGGATGGGTGAGCGTGTGGGGCGCCATCCTCATCGGCATGGGCGTGCTGGGGGTGTTCGTGCCGCGGGTGCTGGCGTGGCCCAGTGCGCTGATCTACATCCTGCTCGGCATCGCCGCCTTTGTCCGCGTCCACACCGGCGACGATCCGCCCGATTCCGGCGCGGAAGGCGATCGCTCCGCGCGCGGCGCCGATCCGACCGCGTCGCACGCCGCAGCCGGTCATCCGCCGCAGTCCACCGCGGATGCGCAAACCGGCGCGCTTCGGCCGACGGAGATCAACATCGAGGAAGTCCATCCGCGCCAACCCGATCCCGACACGGCCGGCGCGCCCCGAATCGAAGCCGACCCCGGTCCGCCCCGAATCGGCTGACCCAGTCGGCGGATGATCTGTTGATCCAACGAAAGCGAGGAGTTCCGTCCATCGGAACTCCTCGCTTTTCGCATCCTCCTCCCCCCGCGCCGTCCTCCCCGTTTCCGCCGCAACGGGGCCGGCCATCCGAGCCGCCGCTGGACGCCGGACTGACCACCCGCCGCGCGTCTTTTCAACTGATCCGCCGCCGCGAAGGAGGATGAGATCCCGCGGCAAGCTCCGCCCGCACCACAACCTGCCCGCCCGCGACCTGCTCCGTAAACAGACGCGCAGCAGGTGGAGCGTGGGCCCGCATCATCGCCCATCGCCAGCCTCTCCGTCCGGATGGATGGTCAACTCACCGCATTTCCCGCCACCCGCGCCGCTCCGACACGGGACGGCGGGGCGGGGATGCGCATGATTACGTCCCTCAAAAAATGCGGATGAACTCAGCGCCTGCTCAGCCTGCGGTTCCGCCCCGCGGCGCTCGTCCGCGCAGCCTCCGCCGTGCACGCACGATGGGTGACCCGCCGAACCCGCCGCCCCAGTCCGCGCAGGCGGACTTCGTGCTTTTCCAGCGGCGAATTCATTCGCTCCTGGATGGCGGACGCGCGGCATCGGCTCAACCCGACGTTCATCCCGGCTCGATTCTCATCATCCCATGATCGCGAAGGGTGTTTCGCGCCTAAGTTGATGCAGTGCAATCAGATGCATTTCTAGCGCTTTAGGAGGCGCTGATCCGGCCGCCCAACCCGCCGAAAACCGCGATTTCATGCGCATTCCGGCTGATTCCGCCCTGGGTTCATCTACCCGCGAAATGGGAAATTCGGGACCGCCGGGTTGACTAACCCCATATGTACGTTTACGTTACGTGCAGAACGACACCGTCGTTCTCCGCACCACGGTGGGCTCCGGCCCGCCTCTCTAAGCGCCTCGCGCGCGCTCGGCTGGTCTCAGAAAAAGCATCCGCGCAAGCTGAAGGAGAGACGAATGGAGTTCAGGTCTGCACTGCCGGTCGCCGTGTTGCTTGGATGCGTGCTCGGCGTCGCCGCCGCGGGCCGCAACAACGCGGGTTCGCCCACGACGGTGACCTCGGCCGTCACCGGCGGCGACGGGTTCGTCACCGAAGCCGCCGCCGCCGTCACCGGCGCGACCTGGGACATCCCGGTGGTGCACAACGCGCCGGTGCAGAAGTTCGTCACCCTGTTCACGCGCCGTCAGCAGGACCGCATGGCCCTGTACCTCAAGCGCTCCGGGCGCTACGAGGGCATGATCCGCGGCAAGCTGCGCGAACAGGGAATGCCCGAGGATCTGCTGTACCTTTCGATGATCGAGTCCGGCTTCAACCCCACCGCGCGCAGCCATGCGCAGGCCGTTGGACTGTGGCAGTTCATCGAAGGAACCGGCGAGCGCTACGGCCTGCGCGTGGACAGCTACGTGGACGAGCGCCGCCATCCGGAAAAGTCCACCGACGCCGCCCTGCGCTACCTGCAGGACCTGCACGGGCAGTTCGGCTCCTGGTACCTGGCCGCCGCCGCGTACAACACCGGCGAAAACCGCGTCGCCCGGGTGATGCGTGAAGTCACCGGCAAGCAGCGCGGCAAGGACGCCGACTTCTGGCGCATCCGCGGGCGCCTGCCCAGCGAAACGCGCGAGTACGTGCCGCTGATGGTGGCCGCCGCGCTGGTGGGCAAGGAGCCGCACAAGTACGGCATGGCGCCCGTCAAGCGCTGGCTGCCGCTGGAGTGGGATGAGGTGGATGTGCCGGCGGGGACGCGCCTTTCCACCGTCGCCGAGGCGGTGGGCGTGGGCGAGACGGAGCTGAAGCGGATGAACCCGCACCTGGTCCGCTCCATGACGCCTCCAGGTAGGAAGCCGTACCCGGTGCGCATTCCGCGGGGACGCACGGAGCGCTACGCGGCCAACTTCACGCAGGTGCAGCGCGTGGCGTCGGCCAAGGCCGAGACGGAAGCCCGGCAGGTGCGGGCCAAGCAGGCCGTGGTGCGCCGGGTTGCCGCGCGCCGCGCCACCAGCGCCCGCCGCCACACCGTCCGCAAGGGCGAGTCGCTGTGGACCATCGCGCGCCGCAACAACACGTCGGTGGCCGCCGTCCGCCGCGCCAACGGCATGGGATCTCGCAGCCGCATCCGCCCCGGACAGCGCCTGGTCATCCCGTCCTGAGACTGGACGCGCGGATGTGATCGACAGAACAGGAGTTGGAGGATGATGATCGGCCGCCGCGACAGGATCGCGGCGGCCGATCTGTTTTGCGGGCGATTCGGTGGGGGAGTGACTCGGTTGTGGGCCGATATTCGGTGCCCGCCATCCGCGGCCCCTCACCCCGCGTGCTGCGCACGACGACCCTCTCCCACGAACGGATGTGGGAGAGGGAGCACACCCCAGTGTCGTGAGTGGGGTTGGTCCGGAGCGGGAGGCGGGTTTCATCCGGCGGTTGAAACCGCGCCTCGAGATACACGAAGTCCGCCTGCGCGGACTGTGCCCTGGCCGTCTCTGTCGATCCCCAACGCAGTTGAAGCCCCGAACCGGACGCGCCAGTGGCCGGTGTCGGGGGTTCCCGCTGTTGGAGCGGCGGATTGATTCGCTCAACGCCGCTTGGGCGCGCCGGATACGCTCCGAACCGCGCTGATCTCTCCGCCCGCCCCAACCCTCCCCCAGTCTTTTTTGGGGGAGGGTGGGCGAGTAGTACGAGCCCGGGTGGGGGCCGCCGTGCGCTCCGCCACTCCCTGCGTTGTACCCGCACACCTCGCCAGACCAACGCGCCCGCCGCCCGGTCGCGCCGGTCCCGTCCCCTGCCTACATTCCCGCCCGCCGATCCTTTTTCCACGCCGCACCCGGGCCGAACGCCGTGATCCATCCCCGCCGCGCGCTGCTCGTATTCGTGGATGGCGTCGGCATCGGCGAGGGGGACGCGGCGCACAACCCGTTCGCCGCCGCGCCGCTGCCGGGGATCGAAAGGCTGCTGGGTGGGCGCCGTCCCGTCCGCGAGCACCTGGACGGCGACGGGCGCATCGTCTCCGAACGCGCCGTCCTCATCGCCGCGGACGCCACGATGGGCGTCGAAGGCACGCCCCAGAGCGGGACGGGGCAGACCGCGCTGCTCACCGGGCGCAACGCCGCCGCGGAGTACGGCCGCCACTTCGGCCCGTGGGTGCCCACGGATCTGCGCCCCATGCTCGCGCGCGAAAACCTGCTGCGCCGCGCCGCCGACGCGGGGCGCACCACATCGTTCGCCAACGCGTACCCGCTGGCCGGGGGCGATCCGCGCATCTTTCGCCGGCCTGCCGCGCCGCCGCTGGTGGCGCAATCAGTGGGCGCGCTGGTCCGCGGGGCCGCGGAATTGTTCGCCGGCGACGCCGTGGCATCCTCCATCACGCACGAGCGGTGGACGGAGCACCTGGGCCATGAGGTGCCGCAGGTGACGGCAGAGGATGCAGCGCGCACCCTGGCCCGCATCGCCGGGGGGGCGGACGTAACGCTGTTCGCCCACTACGACACCGACTACAGCGGCCACCGCGGCGGCCTGGATGCCGGCCTCGCCGCCGTCGCCAAGCTGGACCGCTTCCTGGCCGCGCTGGCCGACGCGATTCCGCCGGACCTGCTGCTCGTCGTCTCCAGCGACCACGGAAACCTGGAGGACGCGCGCGGCGGTCACACCCGCAACCCGGTGCCCGTCATCATCCTGGGACCGGGCCGCGAGGCGTTCGCGGAGGTGCGCGCCATCACCGACGTGGCGCCCGCCATCCTGAACGCGCTGCACATCCACCCGCCCCGCGAGGCGGAAAAGGACTGATTCCCGTGACTGAACTCATCCATCGCCCCATCCGGGCGGTTCTGTACGACTTTGACGGCACGCTGGCGGACAGCACCGAACTCATCATGCGCTGCTGGCGGCATACGATGGCCACGCACCTGGGCCACGTGCCGCCGGACGAGGAGTGGCTGAGCGGATTCGGCACGCCGCTGGAGACGCAGCTGGCCCGCTTCGGCCGCAGCGATGAGGAGTCGCTGGCCATGCTGGATACCTATCGCGACCACCAGGACGGCATTCACGACGAGCTGCTGCGCCCCTTTCCCGGCGCGGCCCAGGTCGTGGCCGAGCTGGACCGGCGCGGCTACCTGATGGCCATCGTCACCAGCAAGCACCGCCGCGCCACGCTGCGCGGCATGGAGCTGTGCGGGATCGTGGAGCACTTTGACGAGATCGTGACGCCGGAAGACGTGACGCACGCCAAGCCGCACCCGGAGCCGGTGCAGGTCGCGCTGCGTCGGCTGGGCGTGTCGGCGGACGAGGCGATCTTCATCGGCGATTCGCCGCACGACATTGCCTCGGGGCGCGCGGCGGGGACGCGCACCGCCGCCGCGCTCTGGGGCCCGTTTCCGCACGACGCGATCATCGCCGCCGGCCCCGACTTCATGCTCAACACGCAGGAAGACGTGCTGCGCCTGCTGGACGAGGCGCGCGGCTGAACTGTCCCTCCCGTCCGCCGGGGTGGCCGGCGGACGGAGTTTCGTGAGCGGTATCCACCCTTTGATCTGGAGATGATGACGTGCTCGCAGCCAACACGTATCCGCCGGAGTACATTGATGGATGCCGCGCGCGGATCAATGCGGAGCTGGAGGCCTGGCGCTCGCTCGCGGGTGCGGGCGGCGCGGCGGTGGAGGCGTTCGAATCACGCTTCTTCAGTACGATGGTGCTGGACCTGGACCGCTGCTTCGTGCACCGCACGCGGGGGATGGAGGGCAAGGATGGCAACGCGCTCAACGAGGTGCGGATGTTGTGCGAATCCATCCTTCAGCATGACGGCGTGATGACGGCGGACCGCACCATCAGGTACAAGCCCGAATCCTCCGTCCTCAAGACCGGCATCGGCGAGCGGATCCGCATCGACGCCGCCGGATTCGCCGTCCTCGCCGACGCCTTTTTCACCGAGCTGCAGAAGCGCTTCGGCGCCCCGCCCGCCTGATCGTCATCGACCACAAACCATCAACGCCGCGCCCGCCCAGAGCGGCCGCGGCGTTTCTCGTTCATCCAGTGAGACCGCACCATAGGACCAAACAGAGTCGGCATCTGCCACGAGTTGACCACGCAACCATGCCACCGCGTCGCCCGGGAGCGAATGAATCCGCCGCTCGAACAGCGGTAACCCCCGACACCGGCTGCTGTCGCATCCGGTTCGGGGCTTCAACTGCATTGGGGGGCTTGGAGAAAGCCGCCGACACCGTCGGAAAGGCGGACTTCGTGGCTTTCCAGATGCGAACTGATTCGCTCCTGGATGGCGGCCGCGCCGACCCAGCCCGGCGCACCGATCCATGACGGCGGCCCACCGATCCACGCCTGACGCACCGGCACGGCGACCCCATCGATCCGCATCGGCGCACCGACGGGGACCTGCGGCCGCGCCGACCCACGCTCGCCGCACCCTGCCTGAACCCCCAGTCCGCGCAGGCGGACTTTGCGCCGTTGTTGCCGCGACTTCAGTCGCCCCAGCCCCGATGGCGGCGCCCTCCCCTTCGTGACCCCGCGAACCAGCCGGCGTCTACTTGACGCGACCGGCGACGGAGCCCGGCGGAAGGTCCACTTTTCGCCAGTCTTTTCAGCCGATCCTCTGCCCGCGCCGGCGCGCGTTTTTGCGCCGGCCCGTCCGCGCCGCTATCTTGGCCGCCTTTTCCGGGACCGCGTGGTGCGGGCCGGATCGTTTCCGATCACCCTCCGGAGTCCTGCACATGCGGATGCTGGTGCTGGGGGCGGGCCTTCAGGGCTCTGCCTGCGCCTACGACCTGCTTGCCCATACGGAGCACGACGTGGTCATCGCCGACCAGAACGTCGACGCCCTTCCGTCGTTTCTTGCCCCGTACCTGGCCGGCGGCCGCCTGACCGCCGTGCGCGTGGACGCCAACGATCCCGAGGCCATGCGCCGCGTGATGCAGGGCGTGTCCGCCACCATGAGCGCGTTTCCGTACTACTTCAACGGGCCGCTCAGCACTCTCGCGATCGAGGCGGGCTCGCACTTCTGCGATCTGGGCGGCAACACCGACATCGTGCTGCAGCAGAAGCAGGGGCATGACCGCGCGGTGGCGGCCAACGTAAGCATCATTCCCGACTGCGGGCTGGCTCCCGGGATGGTGAACATCCTGGCCGAGCACGGCATCCGGCAGCTGGACGAGACGCGCGCCGCGCGCATCTACGTGGGCGGGCTGCCGCAGAAGCCGCAGCCGCCGCTGAACTACCAGGTCGTCTACAGCCTGGAAGGCGTGCTGGACTACTACACCACGCTCTCCTGGGTTCTGCGCGACGGCAAGCAGACGCAGGTGACGGCGCTGTCGGAAATCGTGGAGCTCGACTTCGACGGCGCGGGCCGGCTGGAGGCGTTCCACACCGCCGGCGGGCTGAGCGCCATGGCCCAGCGGTACGAGGGCAAGATCCCCACGATGGAGTACAAGACGCTGCGCTACCCGGGCCACGCCAAGGCCATGGAAATGCTGCGCGAACTGGGGCTGTTCGATCTGGAGCCGGTGAACGTCAAGGGTGTGCCGGTGGTGCCGCGCGACCTGTTCATCGCCGCCGTGGGCCCCAAGCTGCGCAAGGACTACAAGGAGAGCCCGGACCTGGTGGCGCTCCGCGTGGAAGTGGAAGGCACCGACCGCGGCGAGAACGTACTGCTGCGCTGGGACCTGCTGGACCGCTATGACGAAAAGACCGGCATCACCGCGATGATGCGCACGACGGGCTTTTCGCTGGCCATCACCGGCACGCTGCAGGCCGAGGGCAAGATCAAGCCGGGCGTGTGGACGCCGGACGAGGCCATGCCCGCCCGCGAGTACATCGGGGCGCTGGCGGAGCGCGGCGTGGTGATTCAGGAGAGCCGCGTGGTGCTCGGCGCGATCCGCTGAACCACGTCGGTTTCGGTCGATGACAAACGGGGGCCCGGCGCACTGCGCCGGGCCCCCGTTCCGCTCTCCGCGCGGAAGGATGGATGCGGGCGGCGGAGTTCACGGGCGGCCCCCACCCGGGCTCGTACTACTCGCCCACCCTCCCCCAAAAAAGACTGGGGGAGGGTTGGGTCGGGCGGATGGTCCGGTGTGGATGGCCCAGTGCCAAGTGTAAGCGAATGCCGTGGAGCGAATGAATCCGCCGCTCAGACAGCGGGAACCCCCGACACGACGCCCACAGGCGCCGTTCGGGGCTTCAACCGCGTGAAGGGTCGGGGTTGAAGCCGCATCCTCCGCCGCGTTGAGGTCTCCCTTTCTCCCGCGGAGCGGGGGAGAGGGCCGGGGAGAGGGGGCCTCTCCGACGCACGGCACCATTCGGATCGGGTTAAGTGGTCGTTGTCTCCCTCTCCGTGCGTCTGTTTTGCACGGGGAGGGCCGGGGAGGGGCCCGCGAGGTGTCGGCCGCGCACCGAACCCGTCGCCCGCGCCGAACGGCTCCCCCTCGCCCGCTTGCGGGAGAGGAGGCTGGGGGGAGAGGGGTGCCTCCGCATGCGCCAAACCGTCCGAGCCGCGTCCTTTCTGATCTCTCCGGCACTGAACCTGCCCCGCCGCATCCTCTCCATCCAGCCCCGCGCCCACAACCCGACCGCATGCCGCAGCCCGGCTCGTCCCCGCCCGAGAACGTGTACCGCCCCGGCCGCTTTCCCGCGCTGCGCGAGCGCCTGCGCACGCTGGGCCGCCGCGCGCGCATGCCCTTCACGGAGCCCCGGGCCGTTCCCGCCGCCGCCGCGGACTGGTTCAGCGAGCAGATGGAGCGCGACGCGCTCTTCTTCGCCGCCATCCTCTCCGCCGGCGGCCGCGCGCTCCGCGGCGGGTTCCGTGCGGGCGGGCGCGGACTTCGGCACCCGTTCCACCGCCGCTGGATCCTGGCGCTGTTCGCCATCCTCGGCTTTCTCCCCCTGTTCAGCTGGCAGCGCTGCGGGTTCCGCGGCTGCCCCGACGTGCGCCGCCTGGCCGCCCTTCAGCCCGGCGGCGCGGCGCGCGTCTTCGACGTGCGCGGCGGGCTGCTGGCGGACCTGTCGCCCACGCGCTGGACGGTGGTGGACATCGACGATCTGCCTCCGCTCGTCCCCGAGGCCTTCGTCGCGGTGGAGGACCAGAACTTCTTTCGCCACGGCGGCGTGCACTGGCCGCGCTTCATCGCCCAGACCGCGCGCAACCTGATCCCGGGGCAGCGCGGCGCGGGGGCCAGCACCATCACCATGCAGGTGGCGCGAAACGTCTTTCCGGACCGCCTGCCCGCCTCGGACCGCACCGTGCGCCGCAAGCTGCTGGAAATCCGCGTGGCGCGGGAAATCGAGGCGCACTACGGCAAGCGCGAAATCCTGCAGGTCTACCTCAACAACATCTACTTTGGCGAGGGCGTGTACGGCATCGAGTCCGCCGCCCGCGTCTACTTTGGCAAGCACGCCTCCGCGCTCACCCTGCCGGAAGCCGCGCTCCTGGCCGGGCTTCCCAAGGCGCCCACGAGATACAGTCCGCGCCGCAACCTGGCCCTCTCCACCGGCCGGCGGAACCTGGTGCTGACGCTGATGGCGGCGCAGGGGCGCATTCCCGCGGACCGCGCGCGCGAGGCCAAGGCGGCGCCGGTCCGCCTGGCGCGGCTGCAGCCGGACAACCGCCGCGCCACGCGGGCCCCGTACTTCGTGGAGCAGGTGCGGCGCGCGCTGGAGTCGCAGCTGGGCCCGTCCCTGTACGACGGCGGCGTGCGCGTTTACACCACGCTGGACCCCGCCGTGCAGTCCGCGGCGGAACGGCAGCTGGAGGCGCAGATCCGCGCGGTGGAGTCCGGCCGTTTCGGGCGCTTCGACGGGCCGAAGAAGGCGGAATACGATGTGGCGGACCAGACGCCGTACCTGCAGGGCGGGGCGGTGGTGATGGACGCGCACACCGGTGACGTGCTCGCGCTGGTGGGCGGCCGCTCGTGGGACGAGTCGCGCTTCGACCGCATCACGCAGGGGCTGCGGCAGCCGGGGTCGGCCTTCAAGCCGTTCGTCTACGCCGCGGCCATCCAGCAGGGCGTAAATCCCACGGACCGCATCGTCGATGACACCGTCCGCCGCCAGATGCCCGGCGGCGAGGTGTGGATCCCCCGCAACTTCGACGGCCGCTATCGCGGAAGCGTGACGGTGCGGACGGCGCTGCGGCAGTCCATCAACACCGTCGCGGTCAAGCTGGCGGAGCGCGCGGGGCTGGACAAGGTCGGGGAGATGGCGCGCGGCGCCGGCATCAGCCGCGACATCCCGCAGCTCCCCTCCGTAGCCATCGGCGCGACGGCGGTGCAGCCGATGGAACTCGCCCGCGCCTACACCCCGTTCGCCACGCTCGGCGTGCGCGTGGAGCCGCGCTGGGTGACGCGGGTGGAGAACGCGGACGGCGAAATCCTCTGGCGCGAGGACGTGCAGCGCAAACGGGTGATGGACCGCGGTGTCGCCTTTGTGACCACGACGCTGATGCGCGGCGTCGTCGATCGCGGGACGGGGAGCGCGGCCCGGGCGGCGCTGGGGCCCGGAATCCCCGCGGCGGGAAAGACGGGAACCACCAACGGCGCCACGGACGCATGGTTCGTCGGGTTCACGCCGGACCACGTGGGACTGGTGTGGATCGGCTTCGACCGGCCCCGGACAATTACCGCCAGCGGATCGGGCGGCACGCTCGCCGCGCCGGTGTGGGGCCGCATCATGCGCGTGGCGGAGCGGGGAGAGGCGCCGGAGGCATGGAGCGCGCCGGGGAACGTGGTCCAGCGCACGGTTTCGGTCAGCGGCGACCGCGTCATCGCGCCTGGTTGCCGCGCGCCGGGCGCGACGTATCAGGAGTACTTTCTGCGCGCCCACGTTCCCGCCGGGGTGTGCCCGCGCGGATCGCGGCGCAGCGACTCGCCCTGGTGGACCCGCGCGTGGGAGTCCGCCCGCACCTCCGCCCGCGAGTGGGCGCGCGACGCGTGGGACCAGGTGCGCAGCCGCGTGCGCCGCGCCGCCGGCGGGGATGCCGAAGTCCGCGAGGATGCCGGGCCGCCGCCGGTACGCCGCACCCGGACGGAGCGGCGGACGGACACCGTCGCCGTCCCCGCGCCGGAGGACGCGCCCGCCGATCCGCCGCTCGCGGAGCCCGAGGCCCCGGCGGACACCATCCGCCTGCGCACGCCGGATGATCCGCCGCTCCCGGAGCCCGTCGCTCCCGCGGACACCATCCGCCTGGACGCCCCGCGCGACACCCTCGCCTTCCCCGCGCCGGAGTAGGGGATGAAGAGCTCTGTCGCACCGCCGCCGGGGCAGAGGCTCGGCGCTCTGCTCGCCGCCTGGGTGATGATGATCTTCGGCACGAGCGCCCTGGTCGCGTACTTCGGCCTCTCGCCCCGGCAGAACGCGCGCGGGGGCGGATTCCTTTCGTCCGTGTGGGGGATCGCCGACGAGATGGGCCCCGCGGTCAAGCTGCTGCTGATCGTCGTATTCGCGGCGGCGGTCACGCTGGGCGGCCGGGTGGGCGCGGGGACGACCGCGCGGCGGTACGCAATCAACACCGGCCTCGGTGTCTGCGCGATGCTGTTCACGCTCCTCATCATCCCGGCGCGGCTATCGCGCGGGTTCGGCGTGGGGCTCACCGGGGCTCGGCTGGATCCCGCCGTCCTCCCCGTCTACATCGCCGGGGCCGTCCTCGGCGCCATCGTTTACACGCGGTCGATGACTTCGCCCGGGACGACGGCGCGGTAGACGGCGGAGAGGACGAGCCGTCCCCGCCGCGCGACACCCGGTGATCCCCGCGCGGGACGCCGTCCGCCTCCGTCCATCAACCGGAACCGGCGGATTATCCGATGGATGGGGCGCGGAAGCACGGTCCGCGTGCTGGCACGAGGGATGCGCCGGGAACGGTGGTTTACGCCGGATTCCGCGCCCGCGCGCGTCCTGATTCAGCTTCCTGGCGGTGCGGCGCGTTGCCGTGCGCCCGCCAGTGCGTAGATTGTCCCGTGCGCCGTTCCGTCGCGCGGCCCCGATACTTTGCGGCAGCCCCGTTCCCCCTTCCGGGTACGAGGCGTGCCGCCGCATGTACTCCGCACCGACACCGGATGCCCGTTCCGCCGTTCTCCGCCCTCCGGTTCCGTCCGCGCGCCCTGCTGGCGCGGGCGGCCGCGCTGCTGTGCGCCGCCGCCGGCCTGGCCGCGTGCGCGGGCAACCAGGCCGGTCCCACCGGCCCGCTGCCGCAGTTTGCGCAGTACGAGGGGCAGGATGTGCGCTCGGTGGACTTCGAGGCCGACAGCCTGGTGGTCCCCGCGGATTCGCTGCGCAACGTCATCACCACGCAGCCCTCCCGCTGCCGCGCGCTGGGCGTGCTTCCTTTCTGCATCGGCAAGATCGGCAAGCAGGACTACAACCTGGACCTGGGCGTCCTGAGCCGCGACGTGGCGCGCATTCAGCTGGCGCACCGCGACGCGGGCTACTACGGCACCCGCGTGCTTCCGCTGGTGGACGAGGCGCCGGACGGCGTGAACGTCACCTTCCGCATCGAGCCGGGCGACCGCGTTACGCTCACCTCGCTGGCCGTGACCGGCGCGGACTCGCTGCCGGGGCTGGACCGCATCCGCGGCGCGCTTCCGCTCAAGGAGGGCGAGCCCTTCCGCCGCATCGACTTCCTCGCCTCCGTCGACACCGTCCGCAACTGGCTGCTCAACCAGGGCTACGCCTACGCGCAGGTGCTGCGGAACTACGAGATCGATACCATCGCCGACGTGGCGCAGGTGGAGCTGAACGCCGCGCCCGGCCCGCTGGTGGTGGTGGACAGCATCGCCATCGTGGGCCTGTACCGCCTGAGTCCGGAAACGGTGCGCCGGCAGATGGCCATCCGCACCGGCCGGCCGCTGCGCGCCACGGATCTGGTGCGCAGCCAGCGCAACCTGTTCGACCTGGAGCTGGTGAACTTCGCCGCGGTGGAGGTGGCGCCGGAGCGGCTGCAGGCCACCCCCGACAGCGCGGAACTGGACCGGGACAGCATCGGCAGCACCGTGCTGGTCCGCATCGTGGAGGCGCCGCGCTACGCCGTGGACGTGGCGGGGGGATACGCCACGCGCGACTGCTTCCGCGCGCAGGGCTCGCACCTGGACCGCAATTTTCTGGGCGGCGCGCGCCGGCTGGAGATTACCGGGCTGATCGCCAAGGTGGGTGTGGCCAGCCCCGTGGACGGGCTGGAAAAGAACCTGTGCCCGGCCTTCAACCCCGAGCGGCGGCAGACCGCGCAGGACTCGCTGATCGCCGACCAGATCAACTACCGCCTGGCCGCCAACTTCCTGCAGCCGCGCCTGTTCGGCACGCAGACCAGCGTGGTTGCCGGGCTGTTCACCGAACAGATCAGCGAGCTGGACCTGTACGTGCGCGACGCCACCGGCTCGCAGGTGGGCATCGTGCGGCAGATCGCCCCGCAGACGCTGGCCTCGCTCACGTTCGAGGTGCAGCGCGGCCGCACGCGGGCCAGCGACTACTTCTTCTGCATCGCCTTCGAGGTGTGCCGCCCCGGCGACATCCGCGCGCTGGAGCGCCCCCGCTGGTCCAACTCGGTGTCGCTGGGGCTGACGCAGAGCCGGGTGCGCATCGACCCGTTCCCCTCCGGCGGCCACCAGTTCCGCACCACGGTGGACTACGCCTCGCCCGCGCTGGGGTCCGACGACCAGTACCTGCGGCTGATGGCGGATGGCATCGCGCACCGCCGCCTGACCGGCAACCTGGTGCTTTCCGCGCGGCTGATGGCGGGAACCTTCCTTACCGGGCTGCTGAACGAGGAAACCGGGTACATTCCCCCGGAGCAGCGCTTCTACGGCGGCGGCCCCACCGGGGTGCGCGGCTTCCGCTTCAACGAACTCGGGCCCACGGTCTACGTGGTCCGTCCGCGGCGCACGGGGAGCGACGGCTTCGAGGTGGACACCATCTCGTCGTCCACCGGCGGCACCCGCAGCGTGCTGGGCAGCACGGAACTCACCTTTCCCATCCCCCTCCCCCTGCTGAACCGGCCGGCGCTGCGCGGCGCGGTGTTCCTGGACGCGGGGCAGGTGTGGGACACGCGCGACACCACGCTGGTGCGCCCGGGAATCCGCTTTACCCCGGGGGTGGGCGGCCGCTTTGCCACGCCCGTGGGCCCCATTCGCCTGGACGTGGGATACAACCCCTACAGCCGCGAGCCGGGCCCGCTGTACGGCATCAACGAGCGGGGCGAACTGCTCCCCACGCCGCTGCTGCGCCGCTACCAGCCGGATGACAAACCCGGCTTCCTGAAGCGGCTGACGCTGCAGATCTCCGTCGGAAACGCGCTGTGAGCGACGACATCGCTCCGGAGCTTCCGCCGCCGCCCCCTCGCCGCCGGGGCCGCGTTCCCGCCGCCGCCGCCGCGCCCGGCCCGCGCCGCCGCAAGGGCCGCGGGCTGGGGCGCATCGGCGTGCTGGTGCTGGGGCTGCTGCTGGGCTTTGCGCTCACCGCGTCGCTGCTGCTGTGGTACGTGAACCGCACCCGCACCCGCGTGGTGGAGGAGCAGGTGCGCGTGCGCCTGGGCCTGCCCGCGGACGCGTTCGAGCTGGAGAAGATCGAGGAAGACGGATCGCTCCGCGTGGTGCTGCGCCAGGTCGCCTTTCTCGACAAGGCCGGTGACACCATCGTCAGCGCACCGCTCGCGCGCGGCCGACTGATCGCCCGGACCATGACGGGAAAGGGCGCCATCGTCATCGACGACGTGGAGCTCATCCGCCCCAACGCGCGGCTGCTGCAGCGGGCGAACGGGGAGTGGAACTTCTTTGACATCATCAAGGCCGAAGCCGCCGGGCAGCCGCTGAACGCGCCCGGCGCCGAGGAAGAGGTGAGCCGTCCGCTCGACTTCCGCGGCATGCGCATCGTGGACGGCCGCGTGCGCATCGCCCGGCCGTACGTGGCGGGCCCGGCGCCCACGGGGCGGTTCGCGTCCACGAAGCAGCCGGAGCGCGCGCGCTTCGGCGGGCAGACGTACACCATCCACACGCTCACGGATGTGGACGCCACGCTGCCGCTGGTGCGCGTGGGGCCCAACGGCGGATGGCGGACGGAGATCACCTCCCTCACCGCCGCGGTCCGCAACCCCGACACGCGCATCCAGGCGTTCGCGGGGTGGATCCAGTCCGATCCCGACAAGACCATCCGCTTCGACATCACCCGCTTCCGCACCCCCCACTCGTCGTTCGACGGCGCGGGGCGGGTGCTGTTCGCGGATGCGGGGCCGGTGTTCGACCTGAACATCCGCGCCAACCCGCTGGGCTTCGCCGACCTGCAGGGGATGGGCTTTCCCGTCCCCGCCACCGGAACCGCGGCCTTCCGCCTGGCGGCGCGCACGCAGTCCGGCGGGCGCACGGTGTGGAACGTGTCCGACGCGCGCGTCGCCATCCTGGATTCCCGCGCGGCCGGCCGGCTGACCGTGATCACCGCGCCGGACCAGGAACTCCGCTTTACGGACACGCGCATTACGCTGGACCCGCTGCGCCTGCGGGACATGGAAACGCTGGGCTACGTGGATGAGCTGCCGCTGCTGGGCACCGTCCGCGGCGAGATCGCCAGCCTGGACGTGCTCAGCGCCGGCGAGGGCGGCCCGCTGCGGCTGGACCTGACGGCGGACCTCACCCCGCGCGACGCGCCGGGCGCCGAGCCGTCCGTCCTTGCCGCGGCGGGGCTGGTGCGCTTCCGTCCGGGCGCGGAGGAGCCGCTGCGCTTTCAGGACCTGCGCGTGGACGCCCGCCCCATCCGGCTGGAGCACCTGGCCACGCTCAGCGACACGGTCAACCCGCTGCTGCGCGGGCTGATCACCGGCGGCGCCACGATCTCCGGTTCCCCCGCGAACCTGCGCATCGAGGGCGGCGAGCTGGTCTACAAGGTGGGCGACGCGCCGGAGACGGTGCTGGCCGGCCTGTCGGGCACGGTGCGCAACGGGGAGGTGCTGCAGTACGAGCTTCGCGCCCGCGCCCAGCCGCTGGCCCTGGCCACGCTGACGGAGCTGTTCCCCTCGCTCCCCTTCCGCCGGGCGACGCTGGCGGGTCCCATCTCCGTTTCCGGCAACGGCGACGACGTGCGGTTCGACATGGACCTGCAGGGCTCGGCGGGCGGCATCGCCATGGCCGGCTCGGTGCGCATGGGCGAGCCGATGCGCTTTGACGTGCAGGGCCGGCTGGAGGCGTTCCGCGCCGCCACGCTGGTGACGGGAAACATTCCCATGGACGGGCCGCTGTCGGGTACGTTCAGCGCCCGCGGCACCACGGAGGACCTGCGCTTTGCCGTGGACATGCGGCAGGGCGCCAACGGCAGCTTTGCGCTGGGCGGCACCGTGCGCCGCCCCGGCGGCACGGGATCGCCCCAGTTCGACGTCGCGGGGCGGGTGAACGAGTTCCGCATTGGCGCGCTGATCGGCCGGCCGGGGCTGCTCCCGGGCCCGGTGAGCGGCCCCATCGCCGTGTCCGGCGGCGGGCGCCAGCCGTACCGCTTCGACGTGGCGCTCACGGGGCAGATGGGCGGCGTGGACGTGCGCGGCACCTTTGCCCCCGGCGACGTGCCCGAGTACGCCGTCACCGGCAGCGTGCGCAACCTGGACCTGAGCGGGCTTCCCGGCTTTACCGACCTTCCCGGCACCCGGCTGACGGGGAACCTGGCGGTGGACGGCCGCGGCACCACGCCGGAAACCTTTGCCGGCCGCGTGGCCTTCACCACGCTGCCGGGAACGACGGTCGGCGGGGTGACGGTGGAGCGCGGCGTCGTGCGCGTCGTTTCCGAGGCGGGCGTGCTGCGGGTGGATACGATGTCGCTCGCCGTGCGCGGAGTGCGGCTGGAAGCCAGCGGCCAGCTGGGACTGACGAACGCCGCGCCGGAGCCGCTGCGCTTTACGCTGGACGCGCCCAACCTGGGCGTGCTGGCCGCGTTCATCCCCCCGCCGGGGGCGTTTGAGCCAGCCATCAGCGGATCGCTGCAGGCCAGCGGCTGGGTGCAGGGCACGCTGCGCTACCCGGAGATCGCGGCCGCGGTGCGCGGCGCGGGGATCCAGTACCAGGGCTACCGCGCGGAGCAGCTGGCCGGCAACGTGAACCTGGCCAAGGGCTCCACGGTGTGGACGGGCAACGTGGCGCTCAATGGGCAGGGCCTGACCGTGGGCGGCGACACCTACCGCTCGCTGGAACTGCAGGCCAACCTGACGCCGGATGCCGCCACCTTCGGCGTGGACCTGCGCCGGGACGAGAACACGGACCTGCACGCTTCCGGCGCGCTGGAGCTGCAGGGGTTGTCCGTCAACGCCGTGGTGCTGCGCGAATTGAACCTGCGGCTGCGCGACGTGCAGTGGGCGCTGGCGGTTCCGCAGGCGCGCCTGGCCATGCTGGAGGGCGGCGGCTACCGGGTGGAGAACCTGCGGCTGCAGCGCTCCGGCGCGGCCACCGGCTTCATCGAGGCCAACGGCACCCTCCCCGCCACGGGGACGGCGGACCTGATGATCCGCGTGGCCGGGGTGGACCTGGCGGAGCTGCGGCAGCTGGCGCCCGCCATGCCGGACGTGGCGGGAATCGTCACGCTGAACGCCGCGGTCACCGGCCCGGTGGAGCGGCCGCGGGTGCTGCTGGACGGACTGGTGGAGGGCTTGGCCTTTGGCGGGCTGAAGACGGACTCGCTGGCGCTCAACGGCGAATACGCGGACCGCGCCATGCAGCTGCGCGCCACCGTGCGCCTGGACGGCCGCAGCATTCTGAGCGCGGACGCCACGGTCCCCATGACGCTCACCCTGGGCGGGCTGGTTCCCGGGTTCGAGCTGCTGAGGACGGAGCCGCTGCGCGCCACGCTGACGGCGGACTCGCTCCCCATGCAGCTGGTGGCGGGCGCGCTGCCCACCATGCTGGAGAACGGCGTGGGGCAGGCGTACGCGCAGGTGAACGTGTCCGGGACGCTGGATGATCCCACGGTGGCGGGAACGGCGACGCTGGCCGGCGCCGCGGTGACGGTGGTGCCGCTGGGCGTGCGGTGGGAGAACATGGCCGCCACGGTGCACCTGCAGGGCGACCAGATCACCGTCGACAGCGCGGTGGCGTACACCGGCGGCGACGGCTCGGTGCGGGTGACCGGCGCCGTGGTGCTGGACCAGCCGGGGCGCCCGTCCATCGACCTGGAGATCAGGGCCAACAACTTCCAGGCGGCGGACCGCGACGACCTCGCCTCGCTGCAGGTGAACGCGGGGCTGCGCATCGGCGGGCGGCTGCCGCGGGCGGACCTGTCGGGCGCGGTGGAGATCCAGGACGGCGTCATCTACATCCCGGAAACGGGCGCGCCCACGGAAGCCGACATCGTGGACGTGGACGTGGGCGAGCTGGGCGCCGACACCGTGTCCGCGGGCGTCGCCACGGCGGCGGGCATCGTGGGCATGCTGGTGCCCAACAACCTGGAAGTGTCCATCGGCGAAAACGTGCGGCTGCAGTCCAGCGAACTGAGCGTGTACGTGGCCACCGAGCGGCCGCTGGTGCTGTACGAGGGCGGCGGCCTGCCTCGCGTGTTCGGCGACGTGCAGACGCTGCGCGGCACCTACACGCTCAGCGTGGGCCCCATCCAGCGCGACTTTGAGATCAGCGAGGGGAGCGTGCAGTTCACCGGCACGCCGGAATTGAACCCGCGGCTGGACGTGAACGCCGTGCACCAGGTTCGCGGAAGCGATCCCGGCGCCGAGAACCTGGCGGTCAACATCCACCTGGGCGGCACGCTGCAGGCGCCCACCATCGCGCTCAGCAGCAACACGCGCCCGCCGCTGCCGGAGTCGGAGCTGCTGAGCCTGCTGCTGTTCGGGCGGCGCAGCGCGGACCTGGCCAGCCTCCCCTCGGAGTTCACGCAGGGAGTGATCTTGGAGCAGCTGCTGGGCGGTGTGATCACCAACCAGCTGGAGCAGGTCTTCACGCAACTGGGCTTTTTTGATTACGTGCGGCTGCGCGCGCGGCCCACCGGCGTGGGCTTCGGCGGCGGGGTGACGGCCATCAGCAGCGACATCCTGGCCTTTGCCTCGGTGGAAGCGGGCAAGCAGCTGTTCGAGGACTTCTACGTGGTGCTGGAGATCGCCAACATCTTCAGCGAGCCGCGGCCGGGCGCGTCGTTCGAGTACCAGGCCAGCCGCAGCTGGGCCATCCGCGGCGCCTTTGAGCCGGTGCGGCGCGATCCGCTGCTGCTGAACCTGCAGCGCCGTGCCTACCAGTTTTCGCTGGAGGCCCGCCGCCGGTGGGAGTACGGCCGGCCCAAGGTGACGGACGCGGACGTGCTGGAGAACATCGAGCCGCCGGCCCCCGACGTGCCCGCGCCGGGGCAGATGAGCACGCCGACGGGCGCGCCGCCGCCCCTGCCGCCGGACCCGTCGCCGGATTAGAGGAAGAGGGCGCCTCCGCAGCCGCGGAGGCGCCCTCTTTCGTTCATCGAACCCCCGAACTGATCATCTCACGCAGAGCAGCAGAGCAGCAGAGCAGCAGAGCAGCAGAGCAGCAGAGCAGCAGAGCAGCAGAGCAGGGCAGCAGATCAACACATCCGTGGGATCGAGAACCCGCGAAGCAGGCGAGGGCCGGTCCGGCGGTTGAAACCGCACCTCGAAAAACACGAAGTCCGCCTCCGCGGACTGCGGCGGGGCGGGTGTGGGTTCTCCCCTCTCCGTGCGTCTGTTTGCACGGGGAGGGGCCGGGGGAGGGGCCTCACAGCCCGCGGCGAGCAGAGACCCTCCCCCACGCGTCCCCGAATCCGTTCTCTGCTGCTCTGCTGCTCTGCGTGATGCCTTCTGTTCAGCGGATCAGTAGAACGGCCGCTCCTTGGCGTTGGCGCGTGAAAGCGGGACCACGATGCTGTCCTGGTCTTCCGGCATCTTGACGCGGATGTTCCACTCCAGCGTGCTTCCCGGCAGCACGTACGAGGCATACACCCAGTAGGTGCCCGCCTCGGCGGGGACGGCGGCGCGGCCCGTCTTGTCGGTGGTGTCGGCGACGGCGGGAACGCCCAGTTCGGCCCCCTTGTTCTTGGCCAGGCTGTCGAACGGCGCGAAAACCTCGTCGCGCCACGCGCGCCGGCGCCCGCGAATGCTGTCGATCCGGGCCTGAATCTGCCGCTTCTGCAGCGCCGCCATGCGCGCCACAGAGTCGCCGGAAGCCGGGGGCGCCGCGTTCAGGCGTTGGAGTTGCTGTAGGAGTTCAGCGGGGATGGTGGGCTCGGTGGTATCCGACGCCTTCTCCAGTGAATCCATCAGGGCAACCCGGTCGTAGGGAAGCAGATAGACGGGCATGTCCGCCACCGGCTCGCCCCCTTCGGCCAGGTTGGCGCGAACGACTACCCTGGAATCGCTGCATCCGGCGGCGGTCAGGCTCACGGCCACAAACAGCAGCGTGCGTTTCATCCACGATCTCCCGGGCGGCTCGGAACGGGTTTGCGGTACGGCGAAGGCCGGGAACGCCCTGGTGGCGCCCCGGCAACCCCGCCGTCCGCAAGCGGCGCGCCGAATTCTCCTGCTGGCGCTTGTCCTGGCCGCGGTGCCCCTCGGGGCGCAGCCCAGGTACCCCAGGCCGGTGGGCTACGTAAACGACTTCGCCAACGTCATTCCGCCCGCGGATGAGACCGCCATCGGGCAGGTGATTGAGGAAGTGCGGCAGAAGTCCGGCGGCGAAATCGTCGTCGTCACTCTGCCCTCGCTGGACGGCCGGCCCGCCAGCGAGGTGGCGCGGGAACTGGGCCGCGAGTGGCAGATCGGCAAGGCCGGGCAGCCGGGCGACCGGGCGCGCAACACCGGCGCGGTGGTGCTGGTTTCCATGAACGACCGCAAGTGGCGGGTGGAAACGGGAATCGGCACCAATACCTTCATCACGGCGGCGGAAACCGGGCGCATCGGCCGCGACCTGCTGGTGCCGCAGCTGGCGGCCGGCAACCCGGGGCGCGGAATCCTGCTTGCGGTGAGCGCCCTGGCCGACGAGTATGCGCGCAACTTCGGCTTCGAGCGCACCGGCGGAACCGCGGTGGCGCCGCAGAACGATCCGCGCGCGGACCCGGGTGCGCAGCGGGGCCGGCGTGGAGGCGGGGGCGGCAACGGCTTCTTCATCATCCTCGTCATCATCGTCATCATTCTGATGATGAGGGGCGGCGGCGGGGGCGGTGGCCGGCGCCGGCGCGGATACGGCGGGCCCGTCATCATCCCCTTCCCCATTGGAGGCGGCGGTGGATGGGGTGGCGGCGGATGGGGCGGGGGAGGCGGAGGCGGGGGTGGTGGTTTCGGCGGGTTCGGAGGTGGGGGTGGATTCGGGGGCGGCGGATCGGGAGGAGACTGGTGACGCGAGACGCGGGACAGATGCCGGAAGAGCTGGAGCGGGCGCAGCGCTTTGCCTGGGACATGGAGTCGCTGTACGGCGACGATCTGGTAAGCGTGGTGCTGTACGGCTCGGCCGCGCGGGGCGAGTACCGCCGCGGCGCCTCGGACCTCAACGTGATGGTGCTGGTGAGGGAGCTGACCCCCGCGGCGCTGCGCCGGGCCGGGCAGCGCGCGCGCGACTGGGTGGCGCAGGGCAATCCCACGCCGCTCATGCTGTCGCACGACGAGTGGCTGCGCTCGGCGGACGTGTTCGCCATCGAGGTGGCGGACATGCGCGAGGCGTATCACGTGCTGGCCGGCGCGGACCCGTTCGCCGGGATCACGGTGGACCCGGCGGACCTGCGCCTGCAGTGCGAAAAGGAGTTGAAGGGCAAGCAGATTCTGCTGCGGGAACAGTACCTGCTTTTCGCCGGGGAGCCGGCGGAGCTGGGCGGGCTGCTGGTCCGTTCGTTTTCCACCTTTCTGGTGCTGTTCCGCACCGTGCTTCGCCTGAGCGGCGAGGCCGGCGTGCGCGACGCCGAAGAGGTGGTGCTGAAGGTGGCGGCCCGGGCGGGGTTCAACCCGGGGGCGCTGCTGGAGGTGCACCGCGCGCGGGCCTCGGGCCAGCCTCCACGGCCCACGGCGGACTCGCCGCTGGCCGTGGGGTACCTGGACGCTGTGGACCGCGTGGTGACCTACGTGGACCGCCTGGTGCGCGAGGGAGGCGCACAGGCATGAGCATGATCCTTCATCCTGTTCTGGAGATGACCAAGATGCGCATTACCCGGAGCGTGATTGCGTTCACACTGGCGCTTTCGCTGGGCGGATGCGGCTACAACCGCATCCAGGAACTGGACGAGGCCGCCGAACGCTCCAAGAGCGACATCGGCGTGGCGCTGCAGAACCGCAACCAGCTGATTCCCAACCTGGTGGCCACCGTCAAGGGCGCGGCCGAGTTTGAGCGGGGCACGTACACTGACGTGGCCAAGGCGCGGGCCGGGCAGAGCGTGGCCGCCGCCGAGCAGCAGCTGGCGCAGACGCAGCAGCAGCTGAACCAGGCGGTGCAGAGCCGCGACGTGGCGCAGATGCAGAAGGCCGACGACGCGGTCCGCGCGCAGATCGGCACCTTCATCAACGTGGCGCGCGAGGCGTACCCCAACCTGTCGGCCACCAAGAACTTCCAGGGGCTGCAGGACCAGCTGGCGGAGAGCGAAAACAAGATCGCCGTGGCCCGGCAGGACTACAACCAGTCGGTGCAGCAGTACAACACGTACATCCGCTCGTTTCCGCAGGTGATTACCGCGCGGGCGAGCGGGGCCAAGCGCAAGGAGCCGTACCAGGCCCCCGCGAACGCCGAGCAGGCGCCCAACGTGGACTTCGGCGCAGGCAAGTAGGTTCGCCTCACGGCGGATAACGGGAGCGGGGCCGCGGATCATCCGCGGCCCCGCTCTTTGTTTCGCCCCCCGGCCCCAAGCGGGTCTCCGGTGATGCGGGCAAGGCGCCGCCTGACGATTTCACCCGTCGCACGGCGGATGAGAAACGATAGTCCCGGTCTGCCCGCGATCCGATGGGGCCACGCGCGTAACTTCGTTTTTGGGCGGGGATGCGCGCTTGCAAAAAGCCGATTATCGTTGATGCAAGCTGTTGTCGATACCCGTGCCGGAGCGGAGAATGAATCTTTCCCCACAGCAGGTCCAGGACGAGGCGCTAGCCATGTCTCCCGGTCATCGCCTGCACCTCATGCTCATCCTGTCCGCCAGTCTGGATGATGAGGAGGACGACGAGCTTCTGGACGATCCCGAGTGGCCGGCGGAACTCGCACGGCACATCGCGCGGGCCGAGGCAGAGATGGCGGAAGCCCGTGCGGCCGCGATGGCGGATGCCGCGCAGAGCGATCAGGCCGCTTCCGGCGATGCAGAGACAGAAGAAGCTCTGGAAGCTGAGCGAGCCTGGGCGGAGGAGATCCGCACCCGTGTGGATGATTATCGTTCGGGGCGAGTTCAGCTTGTGCCGTCCGATGAAGTATTCACCCGGCTTCGGGATCAGTTGACGTGAGTGCGCCCTGAACTGTCCGTCACCTGTACTGGAGCGATGATGAAACACATTCCGGAACAGCGTGAAGAGGAGGCACTCGCGCCTTCCTCCATCGATCGTCCGCCACTCGGGCTCCGTTGTCAGCGAGCCAAGGCGACGCCGGCAGCGGCGAGGAGGACGATCGTGCGTGGGATGCCGAGCTGCTGCGGCGTGTGACCGAAATCCGGAACGGAACGGCTGAAACGTTCAGCGCGGAATCCGTGTTCGCCGAAGCCGAGCAGCGTTTCGGGTGACCGCGCGGTGCTTCATGGCCCTCTCGCCTGTCACAGCCGGAAGCCGGGCTGTTGGGCCAGGCGCCTGACGCGGTAATCCGGCGAATCCGGCGGTTCCATCATCCGCGTAATCTCGCCGGGTGGGATGCGCTCTTCCGAGGGGGCCATTATCCTTCGCGCGGAAGCGGCTTGATGTTCCTTGTTCCAGAGCGGATGAATGACAGACTCTCCGAATCCCGAGTACAATCCCCTGGCGCTCTCGCCAGAAGAGAGGCGGCAGCTTGCGCAGGCATTTTCCGCCCGCATGGACGAGGAGGACGGCGCCGCGTCCGACGACCGCGCATGGAAGGAAGAACTGCTGCGCCGCGTGACCGAGATGCGCAACGGAACGGCGGAAACCATGAGCGCGGACGAGGCATTCGCTCAGGCGCAGAGGATGTTCGGGGAGGGCGGGGCGCCGTCCGCGGCACCGGCGGCCGAGGCTCCGGAAGATGTGGAGGCGGCGTGGGCGGAGGAGATCCGCGCGCGGATGGCGGACTACATGGCCGGACGCACGCCGGCATCGTCCGCGGATGAGGTGTTCGCCAAGCTGCGCGCACACCGCGGGTCCGGTTCCTCGTAGAAACGGAAATCCCGGATGAGCTGGGCTCCGTCCGGGATTCCTGTCCAGCCTGTCATCGCGGAACTCAGCCGCCCGACTCTTCTTCCACGAACGGGCCCAGGTACACGACCACGGGGTCGCCCATGGCGCGGGCAGCGGCGCGCAGGCGGTCCGGGGTGAGCGCGTCGGCGTCGCTGATCGTGGTGGTGGGCAGGCCGAGCATGGTGCGGCGCGCCAGGGTGCGCGCGCGCGCCTCGGGCGATTCCAGCTCCAGCAGCCGCTCGCCGCGAAAGCGCCGCAGCCGGTCGGCAAAGATGGGTCCGGACAGCGGCTCCTCCGCGTAGGCGGACACCGCCTGGGCCAGCCGGCCGGCCCATTCCTCCGCCTCGTTGGGCGGCACCACCAGATCCATCCGCAGTTCCCCGCCGCCCGCGTGGCGCACCACCTCCGCGCGCGCGTCGTACACCTGCGGGCGCTGCACGCCGAACGACACCCGCTCCAGCGCCAGCCGGCTCAGCAGGCGGATGGCCTCCTCATCCGCGTCCGCGGTGAAGGGATACGTCGCGGACACCCACGCCGTGATCGCCTGATACGTCTGGCGGACCGGCTCCGTGGCCGGCGAAGGCGCGTCGATCTCCGTCGTCCGCAGCGGCCCGGGCTCCATGAACGCGGCCAGTGCCTCGCCCGCGCCGCGCTCCACCGGGCCCACGATGGCGACCACCGCGCGGTCCGCCGTGAATCCGCTGCGCAGAAAGGCGTCTACCTCGCTGGGGCGCAGGCGGCGGACGGACGCGGCGGTGCCCACGGCCGGGTGTCCCCACGGATGATCTTCGCCGAACACGGCCTTATCGACCTCGCGGGCCAGCGCGTCCGCGGGGCTCCCCTCGCGCGCGGCCAGTTCCGCCGCGGTGGCCGTGCGCTGGCGGACGGTGGCCACGCTGTCCACCGGATCGCGAAAGAGCGCCACCAGCAGCGTGCGCGTCGCTTCCTCCCAGGTGTCGGGCGCGGCGATGACGGTAAAGGAGACGGCGTCCTTCTGCTGCTCCACCGTAAGCCGCGCCTCCAGCGAGTCCAGAATGGGGAGGATGGGCGCGGTGACGCTGCGCGCGGTCAGGTAGGTGATCCCCTCTTTGCCCGCCGCCTCGTCGGCGGGGCCCACGGCGATCAGCACCTCCGCCGCCACCACGGGCGTGCCCGGCTCCGGCCGCACGATCACGCGCGTCTGCGCCGCCGCGGGGGCCGCGGCGGCGATCATCATCAACACGAACCACGTGCGGCGCATCACGTTCCCCTCCGCAGCCGCTGGGCGGGAACGTCCACCGCCACCACGTCCTGCGCGCGCAGGGCGGCCAGCACGGCGCGTACGTCATCCGCCGTCACCTGCTCCACCGCGGCAAAGAACCGCTGCGGCGCGTCCGCCGGCAGCCCGCGGTCGCCGAACGCGCCCAGCACCTCGGCCATGCGCTCCGGCGTGCGGGCAAAGAACAGCATCTCGCGCCGCACGCCCGCGGCGGCGTCGCGCACGGCGGCGTCGTCCACCGCGGCGGCCACCGTGGCCAGCGCCGCGTCCGCGCTGCGCCGCGCGACGGGAACCAGAGAATCCGGCGTGGCGAGCACGAGCGCCACGGCCTGACCGTCGTGCGTCCACCAGTGCTCCACGTCCACCGACGAGCGCGTCATGCGGCGCCGCAGCTGCGTGCGGATCAGCCGCGTGGTGACGGTCACCGCCGCGGGATCCAGCTCCGACGCGTTCCATCCCCGCGCCAGCCACCCGCGCGTGGCCTGCGGCGTATCCGCGGCAAGCGCGCGCACGGTGTCGGCAAAGGCCTCCAGCGGCTGCGGGGAGCCCGCGGTCACGTCGCGGAATGCGCGGCGCACCTCATCGATCTGCACGTCTCCCACGGCCACGATGGACACGCGGTCGGGCCGGTACATGGCCCCCCACACGTCCTCCAGCCGCGCCACCGCCAGCCGCGCGGCGGACGTTTCCGTCCCCGCCGCCGACAGGTCCTGCGGAAAGAGCCGGGCCCGCAGCGCGCCGCGGATGTAGCTGGCCGCCACCTCGCGTTCGGAGCCGCGCTCCTCGTTCAGCGCGGCCATGGCGGACAGCAGCTCCGGCGTGGCGGGCGTGGGCGCGGCGAGCGTGGCCTGCAGCGCCTCGGCCAGGTAGGCCAGCTCCGATGCGGGGCCCACGACGGTGTAGACCACGGCGTCGGAGGTGCGCTCGGCCTGCACGCGGCCGCCCACGCGCGCGACGCGGTCTTCCAGACGCGGCAGGTGCAGGTGCTGCATCAGGTGCCCGGCGCCGGCGTACCCGGGCGGATCATCGGCCAGCACCGACAGCCGCAGCGCCACGATGGGCAGCGCGGGCTGGCGGTGAACGACCACGGCCGGCATGGCGGCCGGGCGCGGCGGCGGAACGCTGTCGGCCACGGCCAGCCCCAGCGCGAGTAGCAAGTTCAACATGGTGCCTCAGATAGGACAAAGGAGCGCCCCTGGCAAGGGACGCTCCTTATCATCGTGCGTGCCGTGGGATGCGCGGATCAGGGAAGCGCGTCGCCGATCACGAAGTTCATGGGGTCCACCTGCTGGCCGTTCACTTCCACTTCGTAGTGCAGGTGCGGCCCGCTGGTGAGCCCGGTGTTGCCCACGTCGGCGATCAGCTGCCCGCGCTCCACCGACTCGCCGGTGTGCACCCGCAGACGCGAAGCGTGTGCGTAGCGGGTGATGTAGCCGTACCCGTGGTCGATCTCCACCATGTTGCCGTAGCCGTTGCTGCGGTTGCCGGCAAAGACGACGCGGCCGCGGGCGGGCGCCAGAATCGGCTGCCCGATGCGCGCGGCGATGTCGATGCCCTTGTGAGGGCGGGTGATGCGGAGAACCGGGTGGTAGCGGCCGCTGCTGAAGAGCGACGAGAGGTGGCCGTTGGTGGGAAGGATGGTGGGCGTGCTGGCCATGCGCTGCTGGTTGCGCTGAATCTGCGTCATCGCCTCGTCCATGCTGCTGCGCAGCAGCGCGGCGCGGCGCACCAGCCCGCCCAGATCCTCGGACGTCGCCTCGACCTTGCGGCCCACGCGCGGGTTCAGCTTGGCCAGCGCCGCCGTCGCGCGGTCCCCGAACCCGGGCCCGCCCACGCCGGCCTTGCGAACATCCGCGTCGATCTCCGGCAGCCCGGCCACGACGCGCACCTGCTCGTCCTTTTCCGTCAGCGCGGCGATGGAGCGGTCCAGCGCTTCCATCTGCCGCCGCATCTGGTCCACCTCGGTGGCCAGCAGGTGGTTTTCCTGCCGGAGGCTGGCGTTCTGTACGTGGTGCGACTGCTTGACGAAGAAGGCGATGGAGAAGGTGCCCATCAGGGTGGCGGCCACGAGGGCGGCCCCGGCGACGTTGCGGATGCTGCGGCTCGACACCTGGAACGAGCGGACCCGTTCGTTGTCGTGCGGCACCAGCATCAGCGTCCAGCGGGAATGCGGCATGAGTACAACAATATTCTGGTGACGGAAACACGCGGGGGAGCGGCACCCGCGCGCCGGATCAGAGTCCACGGTGATGTGGGAAGGATCGGAAGGTAGGACGGGCACGCCGGGGTGTCAAGCAAACGGATGCATCCCAAGCGCTTACCTTTCGAAGGCCGGCGAGGATTCCTTCTTTTGATCTCCGTGTTTTCCGGTTTGAAGGTCCGGACGTGCACCATGTGTTCCCGAACCGGGCATTTGTCCTTAGTCGTTGCCCTGAATGGACTTGGCGAATTGGAGACCCGGCGGGCGCACGTCCGCGGCGGTGCAGTGTGCAATCAATCGTGCAGAAACTGCATCCGTAGCAGGCGCGTGTCACCGTTTCACAACCGTAGCATTCCGGGGATGACGGGTGAGGATGGATCCGACGCGGTTCCGGGCCTCGCCGGGGCTCTCCGCGATGGCGGGAGAGGTGTGCCGCGGACGCGCGGAGGCGAGCAACCCGCACCGCATGCGGGTGAGAACTTTCCGAGGTGTCGCGGCGGACTCCCTTGCTCCGCGGTCGCGGATGGAGGCGGTCCGCCGCTCCGACGTCCGGCGATGGAATCAGATGGCCGCGGTGCCGCACTGGCGGCGGCGCGTGTCGATGATCTGAACGACCTGCCAGCCCCGAGCCGTGCGCACGAACTGAAAGGCGTTCACGCCGCAGTGGCTGAAGCGGTCTCCGAGATGAAAGGCGTAGTTCATCCACGCGGTCGCCATCTCGCCGTCCACGCGGATTTCCACGTTGGAGATGCGCTCGTCCCACACCTGCTCGTGCGGCGCGCCCACGGCCTGCACGAAGCCGTCGACCGGCTCCGTCATCACGGCCACGCTGTCGCCGCGCGCCACCACGCTCTGCAGCCGCGCCTGCGGATGGAAGACGGCGCGCACGGCGGTGCTGTCGCCCGCGCGCATGCCGTTGAACATGCGGTCCACCACGGCGCGGACCTCCTGCTCCGGTGTGGTCTGCGCGGTGGCGGGAAGCGCGCAGGCGAGCGCGGCAAAGGCGGCGGCGATCAGGGTGCGGATGCGCATGGTCAGGTGTCCGGGGCAGGGTTGATGGTCATCCGCGCGGGGCGGATACGTGTCCGGGGGGAAACGCAGGCCGGGCCGGACCGGTCCGCAGGATGGTCGCATGATCCATCTTCCGGCACGGCGCTTGGCGGCTCAGGGCTGAAGCGTGCGCACGCTGTCGGCGGCGATGATGCGTGCCGGGTCGAGCGAGGCGCGGATACGGTACCAAGTGGAGTCCGCAGCGTCGGTTTCGATGTAGATCTCGAGCGTTTCCCGACCGAGCCAGCGGATCCAGTGTCCGCCTGGCGCGTCGGTCCCCGGCACTCCCACAGTCCTCGTAAGCAGCACCCGTTCGCGCGCGGGCCACGTGCGCACGACGCCTCTCCCGCCCTCACGGGTGAACTCGATGTACGCCAGGTGCCTGCCATCGGGGGCAAGGCTCGGCGCCGACAACGACGGGTTCAGGTCCGCCGGCATCGGCGTGCGCGTGATCCGGCGCGTCCGCGGATCGTACACGTACCCCGCGACCACGCCATCATCCTTGTACGCGAGCCCGGCGAGGATGGTATCGCCGATGATCTGGGGGAGTTGGTACGTCGTCACGCGCGGGATGGTATCCAGTCGCGCCCCGGTACGCACCTCCACGCGCCGCAGGAATCCATCGATCATCTCGTTCTCCCAGGGAATCGAGTCGACGAGGCGGACGGAGAGCGCGGCGACCGGGCCCGGCGTGCTCTCGGGCGCGACCGGCGCGCAGGCTGCCGCGAGCACGCTGAGCGCGCTCGCCATCATGCGTACCGCGTGCATCCCGTGTCGTCTGGAGAGAGTCATCCGTTGAACGTCTGTGGCCGATGAAGAGGTTCGCGAAAGCCGTGATCCGCTCACGACTCCCACACCAGTTCCTCAGCCGAGACTGCCCATCCGCCGGGGCCGCGGTCAAGGAGCAGGTAGACGGCACTTCCGCAGAACTGGCACGCGTGCAGGACGTAGATCAGCGCCTGCGAGCGGTCGCGGTTGTAGCCGGGGCGGGAAAGGATGAACACGCCTCCCGGGTTGTCCCGCCCAATCCACTCGCTATGACTGATCAGGCGATAGGGACGGGGGAGCGCGAGCGTGGGCGGGACGATGGCGGGCACGCGGCTTCGCCTGCGGAACGAGTGGTCCGTGGAAAACGACAGGCCACGCATCCTCCAGCGCACCTCCGATTCCATCGCGCCTAGGTTGGCCGGCGCGCCCTGCGCCTCCGCCTGCACCAGCAGTTCACCGGGAACGCCGCCGGCCACCCGTCGGTCTCCGAGCGCCGCGGAGAACACCGCCGCGTCCACCGAGTCCAGCGGGGCACGTGCGCTCGCCTTCATCGCCGCCATCCTGGGATCATCGTCCGTCCCGGCAGGATGGCAGGCAGTCGCGACGCCAGCGATCGCCAGCGCTGCCAGGCATGCGCGGATGCGTTTCATCTCGACTCGTGGCGTAAGATGAGATAAGGCCGGCCGGGCGACGGCTCATCCATCCGCCTCCCGGCCGGCAACCGGTCAGCGCAGAACGGCGCCGACTTCCAGCAGAATGCCGTTGGGCGCGTGGCAGTAGAAGGTGACGGACGATTCACCGCCGCGCGTCAGTTCCTCCACCTCGCCGGCGTGGATGCCGGCGGCGGTCAGTTCCGCGTGCTTGTCGCGGACGATCCGTGGATCATCCACCAGAAAGCCGACGTGGAAGTCCCGAGGGTACGACGGGTCGCCTTCGCGGGTGCGGATCAGGTTCAGGCGAAATCCATCCGCGCCCTCCATGACCACGAACGCGTCCGACGGCCGCGTGCCCACGAGGCGGAAATCGAAGTGGCGGATGAAGAAGTCGCGAAGCGCGGGAACGTCGGGAACGGGGAGGTTGGCGTGGTTCAGCCGCAGCATGGGATGGGCTCCTTGCAATGATGGATGCGTTCAGGCCGTTCGGGCGAGGAACGGTGAACACATCCATCGGCACGACTGGGGAGCCGAATGCTGGGACACCGGGGCACACGCCCGATACGCGCCCTCGCACAAGCGCGGGGCGTACCTGGCCGTGGGTCCTCCCGCGCTCCGTGGCGCGGTGGACATTCCCCCGGTGCGGGGTGGCCGGCGTTACCGTTGAACCGGCCTTCGTTTTTCGGCGAGGGAAATATCCGCTCCAGATGGGGTGGATGCAAGCTTTTTCCTTTGCCGCCACCGCTGATCCACCACCACCCCCCGCCGCGTCCTTTCCCTGCGCCGATCAGCTGCGCACGGCGGATTCCCTCCACGAACCCGTCACGATCGGCGGCGTCTCGTGGCCAGCGCCCGGTCCGCCGCGGCGGCGAGGAGGATTCCGGCGGCATAGCATACCAGATCGCTCCACAGAAACCCGAATCCCAGCACCAGCCCGCCGAGCCGCGTGTGGCGGATTCCGTCAATCCAAGGCGCGTGGTACAGCTGGCTCAGTTCAATGGTGAGCGAGAACGCCGCCGCCGCGATCGCGATCCACCGCGTGGATGCCGCCGGTCTCAGTGCCGCAATCAGAAAGAACACCATCGCCGCCCACAGCACGTCGCCCAGGTACGGGTTGATGAACGACGGCAGCGACGCGCGCATCTGCCTCGCCGCAAGGCCCAGGCTGATCGTCGCGAGCGTGAGCAGCAGATACAGCAGACGGGATCGCGGACGCTGGTCGGGCATGGCTGGATCGGCAGAGGGACTGATGGCACAGTGCCGCCTCTGCCAATCAATCAATGGGAAGTCTCAGGACGTCGGGAGCGGAGCGGCCGCGCCCCTGGATCAGAAAGCCGGCCCGACTTGGCGGGAAAGCTTCAGGTCCGGGCAGAGAAGGGATCCGTCAACTGCAGGCCATCAACCCATCGGAAGTCCGACACGTTCCGCGTAACCAGCACCCGCTGATGTGCAAGCGCGGTTGCCGCGATGATGCTGTCCCCAAGACTCATCTTGCGCTGCTGGCGTAGCAGAATGGCGATTTGAGCGATGGAGTCGGTGAGAGGGAGAACGTCGGCTGCCTGAAAGAACCGCTCGAGGAGGAGGCGTTCATCAGAACCAAGGGCGTGAAAACCCAGCACCTCGATTCTGGTGACCACCGATACCGCGGGATCATGTTCCGCGATGAACGCACGAAGCGCCGAGTGCTCTGGCTTTGATGCGTAGATAACGATGTTGCTGTCCAGCAGCATCAGTCCTCGCGTCCCGGAAGAGCGCGATCCTCGCGAACCTCCCGCTGCCACGCACTCGGATCAGGAATGGAAGACAGGCCGCCCATCGCGGCGAGTGCTTCAAGAACCGAGGCCATCTCACGGCCGCGATTCATCTGGCGTTCGCCTTCGAGCAGAGTGATGTGCACGGGCATCGGGCCGTCCGCCGCGGGTGGAGAGTCGATCCACTCTACCTGATCGCCTCTGAGAACCGCCTTGTAGGTGTGGAGCATCGCATCCTCCTCTTGATGTGTGCACCTTCAATGTAATCGCGCCGTCCCCGTTCGTCCGCCCCATGCAGAACCGGGGGAGAGCTCGCGCCCTCCCCCGATCGTGGAGCATCCAGCGCAGTTCGCGAAACCGGCTACGCGGCCGCGACGGCTTCCGGGCGGGGGAAGAGGATGCCTTCCGGCTGCACCTTCCACCCGCTCACGTCCAGCGCCGCAAGCTCGTCCAGCGCCGCGAGCGAATCGCGGCCGGAGCCCAGGCGCGCCCACAGCTCCGCGGTCTTCGCCGGCATGAAGGGCGACAGCAGCACCGCCGAAGCCGCCAGGTAGCGCACCATCGTCGCCAGCACCACGTCCAGTTCGCCGGCCAGAGCCGGGTCCTTGGCCATCTTCCACGGCTGCTTTTCCGCCACCAGCGCGTTGGCCGTGCGCACCACCTCGAACGCCACCTCGGCCCCCGTGTGCAGCAGGTGGGCGTCCATGGCCGCGCGGTACCGCCGCACCGCGTCCGCGATGTCGGCCGAAGCTTCCAGCGACGACGCGGGCACCACGCCGTCGTGGTACTTGCCGATCATGGAGGTCGCGCGGCTGGCCAGGTTGCCCAGCCCGTTCGCCAACTCAGACGTGTACCGGTCGGTAAAGCGCTCCCAGCTGAACGCGCCGTCGGAATCCCACGGCACTTCGCGCAGCAGAAAGAAGCGGAACGCATCCGGGCCGAAGCGGGTGATCGCCTCATCCAGCTCAAGCGACACGCCGCTGGACTTGCTGAACTTTTCGCCCCCGAGCGTCACGAAGCCATGGCCCCACACGCCCTCCGGCAGCGGCAGCCCCGCGGATTGCAGCATCGCCGGCCAGATGACGGCGTGCAGCCGCGTGATGTCCTTGCCCACCACGTGCAGCTGCGCCGGCCACCACGCCTCCCAGTCCGCGTCCGGGTAGCCCGTGTCCGTCAGGTAGTTGGGGAGCGCGTCGAACCACACCCACGTCCCCTGTTCCACACCGTCGGACGTGGGGCGGGGAAAGGGGATGGCCCACGACAGCCGCGCGCGGGTGATGGAAATGTCTTCCAGCCCCGAATCCATCAGCGCCAGGATCTCGTTGCGACGCGACGCCGGACGCAGAAAGTCCGGATTCGCGTCAAAGTGCGCGCGCAGGAAGTCCTGGTAGTTGGTCAGCCGGAAGAACCAGTTGCGCTCCTCCGTCCACTGCAGCTCGCGCGTGGGATGCAGGACACAGTGCCCGTCCTGGATCTCGTTTTCCCGCTTGAACAGCTCGCACCCCACGCAGTACCAGCCTTCGTACGACTTCTCGTAGAAGTCGCCGGGGCTGCGCTCCAGGGCGCGTTCGATGAGGGCGCGCACGCCGCGGCGGTGGTGCGCGTCGGTGGTGCGCACCCAGCGGTCGTTGCTGATGTTCAGCCGCTTCCACATCTCGGCGAAGCGGCCGGCCAGCTCGTCCACCAGCGTCTGGGGATCCACGCCGCGGGCGGCCGCGGTCTGCGCCACCTTCTGTCCGTGCTCGTCCATCCCCATGCAGAAGCGGACCTCGTCCCCGATCAGCCGGTGGTACCGGGCGATCGTGTCCGCGCCGATCTTTTCAAAGGCGTGGCCCAGGTGCGGATCGCCGTTGGCGTAGTCGATCGCCGTGGTCAGATAAAACCGGCTCACTCGGGCTTCGGCTCCATTGGGCGGCGCGGGCGGCGGGGTGGCCGCTGGCTCTGCGCCGGGTTGGGAAGGCTGGGCAGCGGCGGACGGTCCGCGCGCGCCGGGGTCGTGGCCGGCTGCACCACGGTTTCGGCCTTGAGCTGCTCCAGGTCGATGGTGCGGCGCTGCCGGTTGTCGTCCTGCAGCGTCACCTGCATGCGCCAGATGTCGATGGCGATCACCCGCTCGTTGCCCACCGTGGTGCGGATCGTCTTTCCTTCGCGGGGAAAGCGCTTGCGCGCCTGCAGGTAGGCATCGTGCTCGTACGTCAGGCAGCACATCAGCCGGCCGCAGGTGCCGCTGATCTGCTGCGGGTTCAGCGACAGGCTCTGGTCTTTGGCCAGCTGCAGCGAGATCGGCTTGATCTCGCGCAGCCAGGTGCTGCAGCAGAGGGCGCGGCCGCACCGGCCCACGCCGCCCAGCTGCGCCGCCTCGTCACGTACGCCGATCTGCTTCAGTTCGATGCGCGTGCGGAACGTGCGCGCCAGCTCGCGGACGAGCTGGCGGAAGTCCACCCGCCGCTCGGCGGTAAAGAAGATCGTGAGCTTGTTGCGGTCCCACTGCCACTCGGCGTCGCTCACCTTCATGTGCAGGCCGTGCTGCTGCACCATCTCGCGCGTGCCGCGGCGGACCCGCTCTTCGTCGGCGCGAAGCACGTACACCTGCCGCACCTCGTCCTCCTCGGCGGGGCGCAGGATGGGGAACGACACGGGGCCGTCGCCGCACTTCTTCTGCGCCACGCCGCCCAGCGACACCACGCGGCCCACGTCGCGGCCGCGCTCCACCTCCACCATCACCCAGTCATTCACCCGCACCGACGGATCGGTGCAGGTAAAAAAGCCCTTCCTCATCCCCTTGAAGCCGACCTCCACCAGAAAGGTCTGCCCTTCGGCCGACGGAAGGGGCTGGAACACGGGAAGCTCCAGTCCCACGGGTACCTCCACTTTATCGCGCACGCCGCGCGCTCCGGGGGAACGCGCGGCGGCATCTATGTTGGTTCGGGTCCGCTGACGCGGATCTCGGGGCGGGTCAGCCGGCCTGTCGCCAGCGGCCCATCCCCATGTACTTGGCCCACCGCGCCTCGCGCAGTTCCTGCACGCCAAGCGGCCGGAGTTCGGCCAGGTTGCGCACCAGCGCCTCGCGAAGCGCGCTTGCGGTGCCTTCCCAGTCGCTGTGCGCCCCGCCGGCCGGCTCGGGGATTACTTCATCGATCACGCTCAGCCCCTTGAGGTCGCCGGCGGTGATCTTCATGGCGGTCGCCGCCTTGTCGCGCTCGGCGCCGCTCTTCCACAGGATGGCCGCGCACCCCTCGGGGCTGATGACCGAGTAGATGCTGTTTTCCAGCATCAGCACGCGGTCCGACACGCCGATGGCCAGCGCGCCGCCGCTGCCGCCCTCGCCGATCACCACGGCGACCGACGGAATGGTGAGCGCCGCCATCTCGCGCAGGTTGCGGGCGATAGCCTCGCCCTGGCCGCGCTCCTCGGCGCCGATGCCGGGATAGGCCCCCGGCGTGTCGATGAGCGTCACCAGGGGACGGCGGAACTTCTCCGCCAATTTCATCAACCGGAGCGCCTTGCGGTACCCCTCGGGGTGCGGCATCCCGAAGTTGCGCAGCAGGTTCTCCTTCATGTCCCGGCCCTTCTGCTGGCCCAGGACCATCACCGTTTCGCCCTCCAGCCGCGCCCAGCCGCCCACGATGCTGGCGTCGTCGCGGAACTGGCGGTCTCCGTGCAGCTCCACGAAATCCGTGAAGACCAGCTCCAGGTAGTCCAGCGTGTAGGGACGCTTGGGGTGCCGGGCCACCTGCACGCGCTCGATGGGCGACAGGTTGGCGAAGGTGTCCTGCTTGAGGCCGGTAAGCTTTCGCTCCAGCGCCAGCAGTTCGTTGCTGACGTCCAGGCCGCGTTCGCGCGCCAGCGTGCGCAGGGAGGAAATCTGCTCCTCCACGTCCGCGATGGTGCGTTCGAAGTCCAGGTGCGCTACGGTCGCCAAATCGTGCTCGCTTGATTCAGGCTCCAGGGCGGAGCGATCAGGTTCGTCGTTCGGATCCGGGTCCTTCAACGGATGGAACGGGTTTGGGCGTGTCCCTCCGCTGCGCTCCGGGCCGGGCTGCGGGCGCCGTAGGCAACGATACAGCTGTTGCCAACGGCGGCGAGCCACCAGGGCGCCCGGACATCATCGTTCCCTGCGGACCCCGGCGCGCGGGCGCCCCGGCGTCTCGCCCCTCCGGGCCCGCATCCCTCACGCGAACCGCGGTGCGTGAGGGCTGGGTGCGTGGGTGCTCAGGATTCCGGATCGTACATGATCTCGCGGACTTCCTGCGCGCAGCGGCAGCCGCGGGCGATACGGGCGGCCCACTCCAGCGCCTCTTCGCGCGAGGGCACCTCGATGACCGAGAACCCGCCGACGACCGCCTTGGTCTCGGGAAACGCGCCGTCCGTGGCGCTGCCGTCCGTACCGACGATGGACGCCCGCTGGCGCTCGATGCCGCCGCCGAAGATCCACACGCCGGCCGCCTTCGCTTCCCGCACCACCGCGTGCGACGCCTCTCCCACCTCGGGCCAGTCACCGGCCGGAATGTGGTCCATCGAGCCGTCGTCGAACGAGATCAGGTACCGCGGCATCTGCTTGCTCCGTCGTCTCAGTCCGCCCGCCTGCCCACGCCTGATACAAGCGCTGAGCCACCGGCGCGGGTCGGGGTGGAAGTGTGAGCGGGGAAGTGCCTGGGATCAGGTGCCCGGTGCCCGGTACGCCCTCCGCGCCGATGCGGCCGCCGCAGTCCGCGCAGGCGGACTTCGTGCCTTTCCAGCGGCGAATCCATTCGCTCCTGGACGGCGGCCGCGATGCACTCCGTCGATCCCGCCAATGCATCCGCCGCAGTCCGCGCAGGCGGACTTTGCGCCGTTGTTGCCGCGACTTCAGTCGCCCGTGCCGGGAACAGGGGACAGACCCGGCCATCCATCCGCCGTTCCTATTCCCCATTCCCCATTCCCTATTCCCTGCCGTTCCTACTCCCCCCCACTGTTGATGCTGAACCCGCCGCCACCTCCACCCCCGCCGCCGCGCCGCGGAAAGCGCTCCTCCCGCTGCTGCGCCACCACGGCGGGCGCGTCGCGGTGCAGGCTCACCCGCTCGTCGCCCAGCGCCTCGCGCAGCGCCATCAGCAGCTCGTCGCGCGGGGCCACGCGCAGGGTGCGCGACCGCAGGCGCGGCGCGTCGCCCTCGCCGCCGTTCTTCCACACCACGAACAGCGGGCCGGCGCCGGCGTGCTCCGCCAGCGCGCTCTTCGCGGCGGCGAGCGCTTCCGGCGCCACGCCGGCCGACGCGAGCTCGATCTGCACGCCCACGTCGCCGCTCTCGCGAATCTGGGCCAGGGGGATCGCGCTGTCCAGGAACATGGGCGGCTCTTCCTCGTCGCGCTCGCGGTTGCTCACCGCCCCGCGGATGACCACGGGCGCATCCTGCTGCAGAACGTCCTTGTATTTAGCCCACGAGTCGCCGAACGCAAGCACCGTGGCCGTTCCGTGGAAGTCCTCCACCGTAATGCGCCCCCATTCAGAGCCGTCCTTCTTGCTGATCTGGCGCGCCGCCTCGGTCACCACGCAGGCCAGCTCCACCTTGCAGTCCTTCTGGTGCTTGAGCATGGCCGTGGTCGTGCGAACCTCGTACAGCGCAACGTCTTCGCGGTAGCGGTTCAGCGGGTGCCCGCTGATGAAGAAGCCCAGGATCTCCTTTTCGCGCGCCAGCCGCTCCGTCTCCGTCCACTTCTCCACCTTGGGCAGCGCCGGGGCCTGCACCAGCGTGGCCGCGCCCGCGTCGCCGCCGCCCAGCAGCATGTCGAAGAAGCTGTCCTGCGCGCTCTCGCGCTCCTTTTGAATCATCTGTGCGTTGGCGAAGGCGGCGTCCAGCCCGGCCAGCAGCTGGCTGCGCCCCATCCCCTCTTCCTCGAAGCCGTCCAGCGCGCCCGCGCAGATCAGCGCCTCCAGCACCCGCTTGTTGCAGAGACGGAGGTCGATGCGGACGAGGAGGTCGAACATGCTGGTGAACGGCCCCTCCGCCAGCCGCGCGGCGATGATGGAGCGCACCGCGCCCTCGCCCACGCCGCGGATGGCGCCCAGCCCGAAGCGGATGCTGCCCACCCCTTCGCCGATGACCGTGAACTTCCAGTTGGAGTCGTTCACGTGCGGCGGCAGCACCTCGATTCCCTCGCGCCCCACGCGCGGGAGGAAGCGGCCCATCTCCTTGCACTGCGCGATGTACGACACCACGTCGTCGATCTTGTCGACGACGGACGACATCAGCGCGGCCATGAACTCGGCCGGGTAGTAGCACTTGAGCCACGCCGTCTGGTACGCCACCAGCGAGTACGCGGCGGAGTGCGACTTGTTGAAGCCGTAACGGCCGAACGCCTCGATCTGGTCGGCCAGATCCTTGATCTGCTGCCGCGGATAGTTCTTTTCCACGGCCTTGTCCACGAACTTGCCCAGTTCCTTGGCGATCAGCTCCGCGTCCTTCTTGCCCACCGCCTTTCGCAGCACGTCCGCCTCGGCCAGCGAAAGACCGCCCAGGATCTGGACGATACGCATCACCTGCTCCTGGTACACGATCACGCCCTGGGTGGGCTCCAGCACCGTTTCCAGCTCCGGGAACGGGTACTTGACCGGCTCCTGACCCAGCTTGCGGCGGATGAACACCATGTCCATCCCCATGTCCAGCGGGCCGGGGCGCAGAAGCGCGTTGGCGGCGATCAGGTCGTCGAACCGGTCCGCCTTCATCTGCCGGATTTTTTCCGTCGCCAGCTGCGATTCAAACTGGAACACGCCGGCCGTGCCGCCGCGGGCCATCATGGCGTACGGCTCCGGATCGTCCAGCGGAATGTCCTCCGCCCGCGCGTACACCGCGCCCGTCACCGGGTGCTTGAGCGCGCCGTAGCGGCGGCGGATGTCCGCCACGGTGTCGTAGATCACCGTGAGCGTCTTGAGGCCCAGAAAGTCCATCTTGAGCATGCCGGCCTTTTCCAGGCACGTCATGTCGTACTGCGTGACGATGATGGACTCGCCGCTGCCGCCGCTTCCCTTGGTGCTCTGGGTGCAGATGGGGACGTAGTCGTCCAGCGGGCCGGGGGCGATGACGACGCCGGCCGCGTGCACCGACGAGTGGCGCGACAACCCTTCGAGCGTGGATGAATAGTCCAGCAGCTGGCGGTAGCGCTGGTCCTTTTCGTACAGATCCTTGATGTCGGGAATCTGCTCCCGGGCCTGGTCCACCGTCATGCTGAAGGCGGGGCCGTTGGGAATCAGCTTCGCCAGCCTGTCCGTTTCCGCCGGCGCGAAGCCCAGCGTGCGCCCCACGTCCTTGATGACGGCGCGGCTCTTCATCGTCCCGAAGGTGATGATCTGCCCCACCGCGTCGCGGCCGTACTTGTCGCGCACGTACTCGATGACCTCGCCCCGCCGCTCAAAGCAGAAGTCCACGTCCACGTCGGGCATGGACACGCGCTCGGGGTTCAGAAAGCGCTCGAACAGCAGGTCGAACTTGATGGGGCAGCAGTCGGTGATCCCCATGCAGTAGGCGACGATGGACCCCGCCGCCGAGCCGCGCCCCGGGCCCACCGGAATGTCGTGGTTGCGCGCCCAGCGGATGAAGTCGGCCGTGATGAGGAAATAGCCGGAGTACTTGAGCGAGGTGATGACCCCCAGCTCGTACTCCACCCGCTCCACGATCTCGGCCGGCAGCAGGGCGCGGATCTCGTCTTCCGCCCTGCCCTGCACCTGCACCGGCTCACCGGTCGCGCCGCCGGCCCCCCCAGCGTAGTGCTTCAGCGCGCCGCTCCACACCCAGGCGCGCAGCATCTCGTCCTCTGTGACGAAGCCTTCTTCCTGCGTGGGGAACGCGGGGACGTGGTAGCCCTTGGGGTAGCTCCAGTTGCACTCGTCGGCGATCTGCAGCGTGTTGGTCAGCACGTCGGGGCGGCCCGGAAAGCGCGCCGCCATCTCCTGCGTGTTCTTGAAGTACAGCTGGTCGTCGTACTTCATGCGGTTGGGGTCGCTGAAGTCCTTGCCCAGCCCGATGCACAGCAGAACGTCGTGCGCCTGGTGGTCGTGCGCGTTCAGGAAGTGCGCGTCGTTGCTGGCCACCACGGGCACGCTCATCTCCTGCGCCAGCTTGAAGATGCGCTTGTTCAGCTCATCCTGCCCCTGGCTGTCGTGGCCCTGCACTTCCAGGTAGTAGCGGTCGCGGAATACCTCCTGGTGCCACGCCACCGCGTCGCGCGCCTGCTCCCAGCGGTCTTCCATCAGGTGCTGCGCAACCTCGCCCGCCAGGCAGGCGGAGGTCACGATGATGCCTTCGGAGTACTTCTCCAGCACCTCGCGGTCGATGCGCGGCTTGCCGTAGAAGCCCTCGGTGTAGCCGATGGACGTAAGCTTCGTAAGGTTCTTGTAGCCCTGGTGGTCGCGGGCAAGGAGTACGAGGTGGTAGTAGCCCTTTTCGCCCTTGGCCTTGCTGCGGTCCGTGCGGGCTCCCGGAGCGACGTACGCCTCCATGCCGATGATGGGCTTGATGCCCGCCTTCTTGGCCTGCTCCTGAAAGACCCAGGCGCCGTACATGCAGCCGTGGTCGGTCAGGGCGAGCGCCGGCTGCTCGAACTCCTTGGCGCGCTTGATGAGGTCGCCGATGCGGTTGGCGCCGTCCAGCAGCGAGTACTCGGAATGGCAGTGCAGGTGAACGAACGACATCGGCCTCTGCGGGGTGGGTCCGGAAGGGCGCCCGGTATGGCGAACTGCTTGTACCCCAACGCGTTGCGAAAGGGCCGACCAGCGCCGCGGCGCCGGTGCTCAGGGGGTGGAATATGGGGCCGCGAGGCTTTCAGGGGAAGGCGGACAGGGCTTCCGCGCGGGCCCGGGAGGGAATATCGAGGGGTGGCGCTCGCGACCGGGCGTGCTCGCCCGCAGCGTGCGCCTGCTCCGGGATGTTCTCCTCCCCTGGGCCAACAAGCCGCGACGGCGTCCGGTCTGCAGCCACCCGCTCACCCGCCCGGTGCTGTTGCGCTCGCGTTCCGAGCTTTTGATTCCGGTTTGCGATATCAAAGTTTCGGCGGTTATGTTTTGACAGCGGGCTGCATGTTTGAAACGTGAGCGGTGGGAGGCTTCCTTGGGCAGAGCAGGCAGGTGGGTTCAGCAGCAATCCGGCCCCGAGGGGTTCTCGGCATTCATTCCCGCGCCTCTGCCGCCGGTCCCGCCGCCGGACTTTACGCCGGAGCTGCAGCGGATTCACGAAGAGGCCGTCCATGCCGTGGGGCAGCTGGAGGGCGTTTCCCGGACGATGGATCCGGACCGCCTGCTTTACATGTACGTGCGCAAGGAGGCGGTGCTTTCGAGTCAGATCGAAGGAACGCGGTCTACGCTGTCAGATCTGCTGGAGTACGAAAACAGTACGACTCCCGGCACTCCGCTGGACGATGTGCAGGAGGTTTCCCGGTACGTGGCCGCGCTGTACCACGGGTTGGGGCGGATCCAGCGCGGCGAACTGCCTCTCAGCCTGCGGCTGATTCGTGAACTGCACGGGGTTTTGATGCGGGAAGGAAGGGGCAGCGCCCAGGCTCCGGGTGATTTCCGGCGTACCCAGAACTGGATCGGCGGCACCCGGCCGGGGAACGCGCGCTTCGTGCCGCCTCCTCCCAACGAGATGACGGCCGCGCTCGGCAACCTGGAGCGGTTCCTCCATGACGAGTTCGGCCGAACCGCCCCGATCGTGAAGGCGGGGCTGGCGCACGCGCAATTCGAGACCATCCACCCGTTTCTCGACGGCAACGGCCGGATCGGCCGGCTGCTGGTCAGCCTCATCCTCGGCGCCGAAGGTCTCCTGACACAGCCCTTCTTCTATCTCAGCCTGTACCTCAAGGAAAACCGGGCTGATTATTACGATGCGCTTCAGCGGGTTCGCACGCATCACGACTGGGAAGGGTGGCTCCACTTCTACCTGGTCGGCGTGCAGGCGGTCGCCAGTCAGGCCGCCGATACCGCGCTGGCGCTTCGAGCTCTCTTCGAGCAGGACCAGCAGCGCGTCCTGCGACTCGGGCGCGCGGCTGGCTCGGCGTTGCGCGTGTACGATCTTCTGCGCCAGCGGATCGTGCTGTCTGCTCCCCGGGCCGCCGAGGAACTGGGGCTTACCTGGCCCACGGTGAATGCCGCTCTGCAGCGGCTGGAGGGGGCTGGAATCGTCCGGGAGGTGACGGGGCGCTCCCGGGACCGCATCTACGTGTATGCGCGCCAGCTCGAGTTGCTGGATGCGGGAACCCGGGGGGCAGCCACCAGTCCCCATGGTCCTCCTGATTCTGCAGGAGTGCCACCGTGATCCGCGTGCCACCCCGAGCGTTGGATCCGCCGCTCAACAGCGCTAAGCCCCGACACCGGCTGCTGGCGCATCCGGTTCGGGGCTTCAACTGCGTCGGGACGGCGGGAACATGCCGCGGGCCGCTGCCGCGCGGAGGTCTCCCTTTCTCCCGCGGAGCGGGGGAGAGGGCCGGGGAGAGGGGGCCCTTCCGCGTGAGCGGCACCGTCCGGAGCGCACCGGCCAGCAGTTCTCCCCTCTCCGTGCGGCTGTTTGCACGGGGAGGGGCGGGGGAGGGGCCTCCAGGCCGGCGGCGAGCCAATCCTCCGCGCATCCAAACTGATCTTGTCCCCGGGCTGTGTTGAGCGAATAAATCCGCCGCTCAACAGCGGGAACCCCCGACACCGGCTGCTGGCGCATCCGGTTCGGGGCTTCAACTACATCGGACGGCGGGAACACGCGCGGTCGAGCGCGGCGCGGAAGTTACTCTCTTTTCCAGCGGGGCGGGGAGCCCGGGCGCGCACTCAACGCCTCAACGTTCAGAGCCTGGCCACGGGGGGACGAACTTGACCGGCTCCACCGTGCGGATCAACTCGAAATCCCGGGTGTTGCCCGTGATGATGGTAATCCCCTCATCTCGCGCAGATGTCGCGAGCAGGCAATCCCGGAAGAAGGAGGGCTTCACTCCGTTGGCGCTCAGCCGATGTTCGCGAATCAACTCACCAATGGTGCGCCCCGCGCGCTTCCATGCGTCGTGCCGCGGAACGATGACGCGACCCATCGCCTCGAATGGAGCCAGAAACGATGTCTGAATGGCTTCTTCCATCCGCGGATCGGGCGCCCCGGCGAGAAGTTCCGCGGCGACAACCGCGTGAACGTAGATCCACGGGGACGATGCCGCCGTGAAGGAACGGAGCGCGTCCCGTGCATCGGGATCACGCAACGCATGAACGTACAGGTTCGTGTCGATGACGTACTTCGGCACTATTCCTCGGTTTCCTCGAACACGTTCACGATGCCGCCGCCGTACAGGGCGTCAATTCCGTCCAGAAGCTGACGCTGGAACACGATCAGGTCAAGTGCCTGCTCGATGGTCTCGGTTTCTGTTCGTGTGCCCAGCACCTCCATCGCCCGGTCGATCTTGGACTGATGCAGGCGAAAGTTCTTCTTGCGCGGGTTCTCTGAATCTGCTTCCGTGGCACCGGTGTGGCTCAGCCTGCCGGTCTGATCGAGCATGGTTCCTCCCTTGTGTATGTGCAGATTAATCTGATTGTGCATACAGGCTGAGTCAATCCCGCGTGCCGGGAACCAAAATATCTTGCGCCGGTATTAAGACGTCTGATGCCGGGAGTCCGTGAGACTCCCGCCTGGGCGCCGCCCGCGGATCTGCCGCGAACCGTGCGCCGCGGGCGTTTTTTCGTTCAACCCAGGATCGTGGAGAGCGCTTGGCCAAGGAAGAGGGAATCGTCGTTGACGGCCACGTCACCGAAGTGCTGCCGGACCGCAAGTACCGGGTAAAGCTGGAGAACGGTCACATCGTCCTGGCCTACGGGGCGGGCAAGATGACCAAGTTCAAGATCCGCGTGATGGTGGGAGACCGTGTCACGCTTTCGCTCTCCCCGTACGACCTTACGCGCGGACGCATCACGTACCGCCACAAGGCGTAAGCGGATCGGCTTTCTTCGGGACTACCATCGCACAAGGAGGTAACTGATGGCGATTGGAAACAGCATCCGGCGCATTCGTGACGAAGACCTGTTCGTCAACGGCGAAGCGCGGCCGGGATGGATCCCGGCGACGGAGCGGATGCCCGCGGTGGGCGAAACCGTGTTCTGCACGGCCGGCGTGGGCGTGGTGACCGCCCTGCTCGGCAAGACGGGCGACGGAAGCCGCCTGCTGCAGATTCAGCTGGATGACCCCACCACCAAGCCGTTTTTTGCGGCTGCCTCCAACATCCTGGTGGCCCCGGCCGCCTGACACGGGCCGGTGTGGTAGTACCGATCGGGCCGCCCCGCCGCACGCGGGAGCGGCCCGCTTCCTTTTCCGCTCCGCCGCCCGCCCGCGCCGGCGGCGATCGGAGATGATGCAGGAACGAGGGCCGCTTTCCCCACGGGAAGGCGGCCCTCGTTTCGCATTCCGCCCGCGAGGACGGGACAAAAAAAGAAGGGGCCGCTCCGGTGGGAGCGGCCCCTTCTAGATCACGCGGTCCAGCGTGGGCTCAGCCCAGGCGAACGACGTTCTCGGCGGCGGGGCCCTTCTGGCCCTGCACAACCTCGAACTCCACGCGCTCACCCTCGGCAAGGGTCTTGAAGCCCTGGCCCTGGATGGCGGAGTGGTGGACGAAGCAATCCTTGGCGCCACCCTCGGGGGTGATGAATCCAAAGCCCTTGCTGTCGTTAAACCACTTGACGGTTCCGGTCGTACGCATCCCGTACTCCTGTGTTTTGTTGACCGACTCTCGTGGTACGGGTCGTCCGAACCTAACGATCGCCTGTACTGGTTGCGCGGATAATCAGCCCCGCGCGGCCTCGCGTCACTTGGCAGAATACAAAAAGGGACCCAGGCGCGATCGCATCCCAGGTCACTTGTACTCTGGCTTCATTGTCGCAGGACCTAGTATAGCGACTCCCCCGTCCCGTGTCAAGCGTCGCGTCGCGGCGGGCGGCGTGAGGCCGGCACCAACGCCCATCCGTCCGCCCCGGAAACCCGTCGCTCACCGGCCCCGGAGCTTGTTCTGGCGCCGGTGAGGGTTGGGATCGGGCTGTTCAGTGGATACGCGCCCGTCCGCTAATAGCGGGAGATCCGAAATCGCGCGTCATCCCTCGTCCCCTCGTTCCTTCATTCGCCGATCCGCCGATCCGCCCATCCGCCCATCCGCCCATCCGCCCATCCGCGCGACCCGGTGAATGGCGGGACGCGGTTTCGTTCGTCATCCCCAACCGGGGTCAGATGGGGGAAAGGTCCCACGTGAGCAGGGGAATAGGGCCCTCGTGCAGCGTGTACATGCGGCCAGACACGCCGAACAGCACGCGGGTGATGCGGCCCGCCGCGCCCTGTACCACGTCGGGGGTGATGACGAACTCCGGCGGGCCCATGACGCTGTACACCTGCACGGTGTCGCCGCGCATGCCAGCCAGCGAGCCGCCCTCCGGCCGGATGGCGATGTGCCACAAGCCTTCGGGGACGCGAAAGCTGTACATGGGCGAAAGCTGGTGCCGGTTCACGATCTGAATCCACCGCAGCCGGGGCGCCTGGCCGCCCTCGCGGGCCGCTCCCGTCGTGCCGAGGACGGCCAGCCCCGGCCAGTCCACGCTCGCCGCCATCTCCTCCGGGCGGCTGTTGGTGAACTCCATCGGGCCGTCCGCGTCGAACGGCGTGGCGCCGCTGGAGACGGGAAAGGGCTGCACGATCTCGCCAGTGGACGCGGAACGCACCTGCATGCCCTGCTCACCCATCACCACGATCTGCTGGCCGTCGCGGGTGAACACCGCGTTGCCACCGGGCATGGCCGGTTCCGGCGTTTGGGGCTCCATCCGCCGGGCCCAGCGCGCGCGGCGGGAGGCCAGGTCCCACACGATTACCGTGCCGAAGTTGCCGGTGGTCACCAGCCGCCGGTTGTCGGGGCTGAACGCCACGGACGCCATCACGCTGCGCCGGTCCTGGTCAATCCCCTTGCCCATCTCCCGGCGCACGGTCTCGTCGATGTGCGGCTTGCCGTCCATTTCGGCCAGCAGGGTGCCGCTCGCGGCGTCGTACACCTTCAGCAGGCCACCCTGGCCCGCGATCGCCAGCACGCTCGCGTCCGGGCTGAAGGCCATCCCCGTGCGCTCGTATCCCCAGTCCGTGTCCGGGCGGGAAAAGAGGAGGCGCCCCTCGCGGTTGCTCCACACGTCCAGCACGCGGTCGGAGCGGTGGATGGCGATCAGGCAGCCCTCCTCCGAGATCACCACCTCGCGCACGCTCACCTGCGGATCGGTGCTGCCGGTGACGCGATACGGATGCGGTGTGTACGCGCGCAGCGTCGCGGGACCTGCTTCGCGGGTGCCGGGCTTGGGGTAGTCGGAGCGAGGGGTGCCCGGCGGCCTGCACTCCCGCGCCTGCCTGGCCATCATCTCCCGAAGGACGGGATCCTTGGGCTCGTCCGGCGTCTGGGCCGCGAGCGTGCCGCCCAGCGCCGTGACGGCGGTGAGCGCGAGGAGAAGGGAGCGCATGGGATTGGTGGCTGCGGGGCGTGGAGCGTGTGAGGTCGTCATGGTCTCATCCGGGGGGCTCGGTTCAGCCGCGTGCCTGGAGAGACCGGTAGTAGGCCACAACGTTTCTCTTTCGATAAAAATACCAGAACGCGGGCACCGCGTGCGCCACCGCGCCGATGATCATGGGCACCCTCATCGAAGACACCATGGGCTTTCCGACGCCGAGGACTACCGGCGCCCCCGTGATGGCGCAGATCAGTCCCATGACGGCGTGCCGGCCCCAGGGCTTCTCGCGGTAAAGAGCCCACACGGTGGCGCCGACGGCCGGAACGAGCAGCGCCAGCATCGCGAACACCGGTCGCATCATTCCCATGAATTCGTCCCGGGCGACGCGCTCGCCGTTGAAGGTGTAGGTCGACGCGCCGCCGAAGACCATCATGAGCGACGTGAGGACCGCGATGATCGCCCAGGCGCCGAGGAACAGCGTCAGGAGCCGGATGAGGGCCGGTTTCCGCCCGCGGATTTCGGCCGCCCCCGCGTTCAGCAGCGGAGCGGGGATGGTCGCGGCGCAGTGCGGGCAGCTCGCCTCGTCCACTTCCACCCTCAACGTGACGGGCCGGCCGCACGCGGGGCACAGCAGGGTGACGGACATGGGACGCGGAGAAGGGGAGAAGGCCGGTGCTGGGACCGCGATCCAGACAATCTAGGCCACGGGGATGACTTCGTGCAGATGTCAGACGATGCGCGCGGGGCTCCTGCGATCGCATGCGTCCTGGGCACGTCCGCGCGAAGCCGGGGTTCGGCATCCCGCGAATCGTGTTATTGTTCGCGACGCGCTGCGCGGAACATCTGACGCGCACTCCGCCTATCAACCACCTCCGCCGATTGAGCCGCTTTCGCAGGGCTGCCGATCCCAATCCACCGTGCCCCCTCCGGGCCCGGGCTGAAGGTTTCTGCGCATGAATCAGATGATCTCCCGCACGCTGCTTGTTGCCGTGCCCGCGCTGCTGTTCGGCGGGACGGCGGCGGGGGTGGCGTTGCGCCCCTCGCGCACGGCGGCGGATGCCGTCGCCGCGGCCCGCGGTCTCGCGCCGTCCATCTCCATCACCGCCACCTCCGCGCCTGATCCCGCGCCCGCGGTGATGGAGGAAGGACGCGCGCTCTGGGTGAACCGGTGGGACTACGGCTCGGCCGCCACCATTCGCACGCTGATGGAGCAGGCCCGGCGCGCCAACTTCAACATCGTCTACTTTCAGGTGCGCGGGCCGGGCGACGCGCGGTACCGGTCGCAGCTGGATCCGTGCTCGCCGCGCCTGTGCGGGCAGCTGGGCGGCGTGCCCACGTGGGACCCGCTGGAGGTGGCCGTCCGCGAGGCGCACTCGCGCGGCATTCAGCTGCACGCGTGGATCAACGCGCTTTCCGGCTGGGAGTCGCGCACGGCGGCGGACTGCCGCGGGCTGCGGCCCAGTGTGGCGGGCCAGCCCAACCACGTGCTGGTGGACCATCCGGAGTGGGCCATGTACACGCGCCGCGGCCGCCCCATGGCGTGCCCCAACGGCGAGGACGAGTACGTCTATCTCTCGCCCGTGCACCCGGAAGTGCGCACGCACCTGGCGCGCGTGGCCGCCGACGTGGTGCGCCGGTACGATGTGGATGGCGTGCACCTGGACCGCATCCGCTATCCGGGCGCGGACTTCGGGTGGGATCCGGCTTCGCTGGCGGCGTTCGGGCGGGACCCGGCCACGGACCGCGAGGGCTGGGCGCGCTTCCGGCGGGAACTGGTGAACAGCACCGTGCGCGAGACCAACGACAGCATCAAGGCCGTGCGCGCGGTGCCGCTTTCGGCCGCCGTGTGGCCCATCTACGACCGCACGCGGCTGGGGTGGCGCGAGTCGTCCAGCGGGGTCGCGCAGTTCTTTCAGGATACGTGGGGATGGGCCAGCGGCGGCTACCTGGACGTCGCGGTGCCCATGACGTACTTCTACGTGGCCGACGAGCGCTGCTCGTACCGCCCGCGCCGCCCGGGACAGGAGCCGAATCCCGACTGGGACTGCATGGTGGCGGACCACGTGGCGGGGATGCGCCCCAGCGGCCGGCACGTGTACGCCGGCATCGTCACCGGGCTGCCGCTGAGCGAGATCGCGCGGCAGGTGCGGCTCGGGCGCGAGCGCGGGGTGAACGGCTTCAGCTTCTACTCGTACGGCGCGCTCAACGAGCAGAACGCGTGGTCGTTCCTGGCCAACGGCGTCTTCAGCGAGCCCGCCACCGTGCCGCGCATGCCGTGGCTGAACGCGGCGGAGTAGCCGGTCTGGCCAACGGATATCGGCAGGCACGAGTTTCTCCGGTTCGCATGCGGCGTTCAGCGCGCGGGGATGAGTCTCGTTGATCCATCGGAGCGCGGTTGAACTGCCCTCACGCGGAGGTCGCGGGGGTCGCGGAGGTCGCGGGGAGTGTGGGGCGGGAGACAGGCTTTCTGTCCGCGTCGGTTGATGGCCGGGGTAATAAAAGGCTGGCTCCCGCGCGGGGAGCCGGCCTTTTTTCATCCACAGAACCGGCGTTGGTCAGGGGACCAGGTAGGTTTCGTGGTAGCGCACGGTGTTGGGGTCGAAGGTGGTGCAGCTGCCCTGCCACGGCGTGGTGATCGCCTTGCCCACGACGGCGCGGCCGTAGCGCACGCCCGCGCCGCCGGAACCGCCGTACGCCCCGCCGTTGCACAGCTGCTGGCCCCACACGCCGGCGGGATCGTTCATGGTGTAGCTGGCGCCGTCGTTGCCGATCAGCAGCATCACGTGGCCGGAACTGGTGAACTTTCCGTGGATGATCACCGGCCGCTGCCGGTTCAGCTCCGCCTCCATCTCGGCGATGGAGCCCGTTTCCATGTGCACGCGGATGCGCTGCTTGAGCCCTGCCCGCGCCGCCAGCCGGTTGAAGATCGTGTCGAACTTGAACTCGTCCTGCGACTTCTTCTGGAACTCCGAGTAGATCTGGTCCGGCGTGTAGCTGGCTCCGTAGTACTTGAGCAGCATCGCCATGGTGGTGTTGGCGCACGTGGCGCCGGGCTCGTACGTGTTGGCGTACTGAAAGAAGTACGGCACGTTCGCGATCAGGTCGCGGATGGTGAAGTCCTTGTACGCACCCGCCACCTGCGCGCCCGCCGCGTTGTATCCGCGCACGTACACGCGCCGCACGCCCACGCCGCTGAACTTGTACGTGACGGGAAACGAGTTCGCCCGGTCGGCGCTGGAGCCGAGCAGAAAAGTGCCGTCCGCGAAGTACTTGATGGTGACGATGTCGCTCGTCGCGTCCGCGCGGAAGGTGACGGGATTGGTGGCCGTGGTGCCGGTGGGGCTCACCCAGGCCAGCGTCGCGGTTCCCGCCAGCGTGCGTGCGGGCGTATCCGGTGCGGAGGTCAGCAGCGTGCCCGCGTCGCACGCGCCGAGTGCCAGCACGGCGAGCAGCGCGGCGGCGCACGGCATCCATCGGCGGCGCGGCGGGCGGGGGCGGTCCAACCGGGGGGAGTTGGCTGGGTGGGTCATGGGGCCTCGAGCGGTTCGGGAGAGAAGACCGTCTGGGAAGGCTGGATCAAAGCCAGTTCCATACCCCGCCCTCATGCGTTTCGCCATCCCGATTGCGCCTTCGCGTAAGTGTGCGTTGTGCAACGAGTATGGGACGGGGTTGCTGCCTCGGAACGACCTGAAGCTTGTTGATCCACCAGTCACGGACTGACGCGATGTGGTGCACTCGCCCGCATTCTGGTGCACCCTGCTCCGTCATGATCCCATTAGACTTCCCAACACGCGCCGATATTCTCCAATGCGCGGTGACTCCCCCGCGACCTCCGCGACCTCCGCGACCCCCGCGTGAGGGCAGTGTGCGGGCTCTCCGCACGTGCGGAATCGATCATCACCGGCGGGATACGTTGTGGACCTACGAACAAAGGCCCGGGATCATCCCGGGCCTTCGTTCGTCGATCGATGGTTGATCGAGCGCGTCAGCGGTTGGGCGCGGCGGGCTGCGGATCGAGCGCGGGGCGCGCGGCGGCGTTGGCGACGGACCAGCCGGTGGCGTACATCCAGCGCGTCATCCGCTCCAGTTTGGCGATGTCGATGCGCTCCGGCTCATCCTCCGGCGTGTGGTAGTCCGCGTGCAGCAGCGTGGTAAAGAAGATGGCCGGAATCCCCACGCGCGCGTACGGCAGGTGATCGCTGCGAAAGTACCATCCCTCCGGATGCGTGGGTGCGTCCCACGTGCTGTCCAGCGCAAAGCCGGGATTGGCCGCCAGGGCCATGTTCACCAGCGCCTGGCTGTTGCGGTGCGGCGCCGTGACGCCCAGCAGCGCGGCGGAATCCGGGCTGTTGCGCCCGATCATGTCGGCGTTGAGCACCGCCACGATGCCGCTACGCGGGATGGTGGGCGTGCGCGCGTACCAGTACGAGCCCAGCAGCCCGCGCTCCTCCGAGCCGTGCCACACGAACAGCGCCGACCGCCGCCCCGGCTCGCGCGCGAACGCCCGACCGATGGCCAGCAGCGCGACGCTCACGGTGGCGTTGTCGTCCGCGCCATTCCAGATGGAGTCGCCGTTCACCGGACGGTTCACGCCATCGTGGTCCTGGTGGCCGCTGAACAGCACGTGCTCGCCGCGCAGCGCCGGATCCGTCCCCGGCACCCGCGCGACGACGTTCACGGAGGGGTAGATGAAGCTCTCCGTCCGCAGGTCCGCCGTCAGCCGCGCGGTGGACAGATCCAGCCCCGCCACCACTTCCGGCCGCACCAGGATCACGGGAACGGGCGGAATGTTGGCGCGCGGGTTCACCCCCAGCGTGTCGAGCAGATAGCGTCCTTCGCGCGCGGACTTGATCAGGTTCTCAAACGCCAGCAATCCCACCGAATCCGCCACGAACACGAGCGCGGAGGGGGACGCGGGCGTCAGCGCCGTCCGCTGCGCGTTGACGGCGCCGCTGGTCTGCCGCCAGCTCCACAGGCTCACCCAGCGCGGCGTCTGCGTGGCGGGCGGACGCAGGCGCGCCACCACCGCGCGATCGGACGCGGCGCCCGCCGCCAGCGGCGCATCTCCCGACATCACCGGCGCATCCACGCGCGCGTCAACCGGCGCCATCACCACGGCGTCTTCCCACAGCCGCAGCGTGCGCCCGCCCAGCGTCACCGTGCTGGTTTCCGACATGCGAAAGCGGCGCACGGGAAAGAACTGAAAGAAGGTGCCGTCGTCGCCCGCGGGCTGCAGCCCCATGGCCTGCGCCTGCGCGGCCAGCCACATGGAGGCGCGAAGCTCGTCGTCCGTGGCGCCGCGGCGGCCGCGCATGGAGTCGCTGGCCAGAAAGAAGAGGTCGCGGCGAAGGTCGCCGGCCGTGATGGCGGCGCCGCCCGGCCCGCGCGCCGCGGACGGGCCGGAGCCGGCCATGGGCCCCGCGCAGGCGTTGAGCGCCGGGGCAACGAGGCCGGCCAGGAGAAGGGATCGAAATCGCATCAGGCGCAATCCTGTGGTCGTGGGCTCCGGCGCGCGGACGGGCGGCCGGAGTTCATCCGCCAAACGTGCGCCGCGCGAACCGCGCCCACAAGGCCGCACGCGGTGTTCCGGTCGATCACGGTCATTCCGGGGAGCGGCGCGCGCGGATCGGTGTATCCAGCGCGGGATGTGACGGCGGTCGTTTCCGCCGCACGCGCGCATAATTCCGGGAGAGGCGAGGATGAAGATCGAGGTGTGGTCCGACGTGGCGTGCCCGTGGTGCTGGATCGGCGAAACGCGCCTGCTGCGCGCGCTGGAGCAGCGGCCGGAGGTGCAGGCAGAGATCGTGTGGCGGCCGTTTCAGCTGCAGCCCGACCTTCCCGCCGAGGGAACGCCGTGGGACGAGCTGGTGCGCACCAAGTTCGGCGGGCCGGAGCGCGCCAGGGCGATGTTCGGCCACGTGGCCAGCGCAGGCGCGGAAGACGGGATTCCCTTCGAGTTCGACCGCATCACCGTGGCCTCCAACACCGGCGCGGCGCACCGGCTGATCCTGCTCGCCCAGCGGGAGGGCGTGGGGCTGGCGATGGCCGAGGCGCTGTTCCGCGCCCACTTCACCGAGGGCCGCAACGTGGGCGATACGGATGTGCTGGCGGACGTGGCCGCGAGTGTGGGGCTGGACCGCGAGCAGGTCGCGGCCTTTCTTGCCGGCGGCGAACTTGCGGACGAGGTGCAGCGCTCGCAGGCGGAGGCCGCGGGCAACGGCATCTCCGGCGTCCCCTTCTTTGTGCTGGAAGGCAAGTACGCGTTCAGCGGCGCGCAGCCGGTGGAAACGTTCGTGAGCGTGCTGGACCAGGTGGTTCAACTGGAAACCGCCGCATCCTGATCCGCCCGGCAGGATCATCCGCGAGGAGACGGCGTTCCGCGAAATGATCGTCGACGGAAACGCGAGTGGGGGAGGGCAGCGCTGCCCTCCCCCACTCGCGTTTCATCCATCCGCCAGCGTCATATCAGTTCTTGCTGACCGCCCAGATCACCGGGACCTCGTGCCCGTTGATGGTCATCGACTCGCCCTTGAACACCTGCACGCTGGCGATGTTGTCGGGGTTGATGGCGCCGTTCATTCCCGAGGTCGTTTCGCCGAACGACACCACCTGGCCGGCCGCGTTGGCCACGAACCAGACGTACTCCGACGTGGTGCCGTTTGCCGCCACGCCCGGCATGTGCTGCTGAACCGCGGCGCGCACGGCGCCCGCGTCCACCTGCTGCGCGGTGCCGGCGCCGGAGGTAAAGCTGGACGTGGCACGCGCTTCGCCGGTCCCGGTGGCGCGGATGGTGACCTCCGTGGCCCGTGCGTCCGCGGGGGAGGCGGACTGCGCCGCGTCCGTGCGGCGGATGGTGATGTTGGAAGCGCTTCCCGCCGCGGTGGGCACGGTTTCGGTGACGCGGAACTCCACCCGGCTGGCCCCGCCGGCGGGCGCGGCCGCGACCGCTTCGCCTTCGCCCTTCATCTGGACCCAGATGATGTTGAGCGCGCCGGGGCCCATCTGGCCCTCCGTCATCTTCATGACGTCCACGGAGGCGATGAGGTTGGCGCTGGCCTGGAGCTCGTCCAGCCCGCTCACCTGCACCTGTCCGCCCGGGCCGCGCGTGGTGGCCGCGCGGCGGTGCTCCTGCACGGCGCCGTCCGCGCCGATGACGAAGACGAACTGGTCCTGACTGCCCGGGCCGCGGGCGATGACCTCGGGGTAGTAGCGCTGCATGGCTTCGCGCGGGGTGAGCGAGGCCTGCGCGGCGCCCCCGCCGGACGACGAGAAGACGCGGTCGCGCGACGCGGGCGACGGGTTCACGGGGCCGGGCGCCTCGCAGGCGGCGGCCAGCAGCGCGAGGGAAAGGGCACACAGGGCGGCGGCGCGGGGGAGCGGCGCGCGGGCGGGCGGGGTCGTCATCATGCGGATTCTCCGTTCCAGGAATGAGGCAGGTTCGCTGAAGGCAAGGGTGGGCAGGCGGCCTTGTGCCGCGCGGCGCCCCACCTCCAGTAGCAGCGTGCCGTAGCCGCGCACGTCTGCGCGGCGGGCCAGCACGCGGGAGTCACAGTCCACTTCCATCGCCAGCCGCAGCCGCCGCAGCTGCCACCAGGCAGCGGGGCTCCACGGCATCAGCGTCACGCACACGAGTGCCAGGGCCAGCAGCCGCGGATCGCCCGCGCGCAGGTGCTCGGCCTCGTGCTCCAGCAGCAGCGCGCGCGCATCGGCGTCCGTGTCGCGCAGCACCCAGGCGGGCACCACGATGCGGCCGCGCAGCAGTCCCACCACGGCCGGCCCCGTACGCTCCGAGACCAGCACGTCCACGCCGTCCACGCGCTCGGCGCTCCACCCGCGGCGCCGGCGTTCCAGCGCGGCCCACGCGGCCAGCCACGCGAGCGCGGCCGCGCCGGAGGCCAGCATCCACCCCGTCCGCAGCGGCGCGTTCAGCACCGATACGTCCATCCCCCGCGCGGCGGGAAGCGGGATGGAGATGCCCGTCTCCGTGGATGCGGGGGGCTGATCGGCGGCGGCGGCGTTTTCGACGGGCTGCGGCGCTTGCGGCATCCACCGGGAGGCGGCGGGAATGGCGAGCGAAAGCACCAGCGCCGCCGACCACACCCACCGCGCGGGGAGGCGCAGCGTCCGCAGCGCGGCCTCCAGCGCCATGGCGCCGGCGCAGAGCAGCGCGCCCACGGCCAGGCAGAAGCCCATCCAGTGAAGCATCATCCGCCGTTCTCCTTGAGCCGGTCGTCCAGCAGCTCCTTCATCCGCCGAAGCTCCTGGTCGCTCATGCCGCGGTCCGACACCAGGTGCGTCAGCAGCAGCTCCGGCGAGTTCTTGAAGAGCTTGCGCAGCATGCGCCCCACGGCGCTCGCCCCGGCGTCGCCGCGCTCCACCAGAGGGTGGTAGCGGTGCGCCTTGCCGGCTTCGGTGTGGCCCACGTACCCCTTTTCCTGCAGAGTGCGCAGAACGGTGAGCACCGTGGTGTAGGCCAGGTCGTCGTTCAGCCGCTCGCGCACTTCCGCGACGGTGGCGCCGCCGCGGTCCCACAGCACGCCCATCACGTCCAGCTCGCGGTCCGTAAAGCTGATTTCCATCCGTTGCGCTTCTTTCTACTAGAGTCGTAGTAGATGATATCCGATCGTCCGCCCGTTGTCAACTATATTTTTAGTAGATCGACGGAATGGTGCTGTCCGGTGATGGTTCACCACCTGTGATCCACCGTCTACCGCACCGTCACCCACGCGAGGTTCGCCCGCACCCTGCGCTGGGGGCCCAACTGATAACCCTTGTAGGACTGCACCCCGACGATGAAGCGGTCCGGATGCAGCCGGCGCATCTCCGTCAGCAACTGGTCGTTGCTCCACGGTTCCCTGCCCATGAGGCCGGTGCCGCTGGCGAGGATGCGTCCCTGCTCATCCGCCAGAAAGTAGACGTACTGCCCCGGGGGAGATCCGCGCCGCAGAATGTCGGGGTGGCGGGCGCGCAGGGCTTCGTGAATCGCCGTGTCCCTGCGCTCGTACTCCACCCCGGCCTGCTCCATGGCGCGGCGTTCGGCCGCCGTGGGCTCCCGGCCGGCGTCGTCGGACGGGCCGGTTCCCGGGGCCTCGAAGACGATGGGGATGACCATGGTGTACTCCACCGCCCGGCCATCCACCCGCGCCGGGCGGAAGCGAGTCCCGCGGACCACGCGGATGGACGGGTCGCGGAAGCGGTCGTCGGACGCCATCTCCACGCGCAGTACGGTGGGCGCGCCCGCGGCGTCCACGCGCACGCTGAGGGCCGCGCCGCCGCTGACACCCGCGTCGCGCAGCAGGGGCGGGTAGTGCTGCTGGATGGCGCGCAGAAACCCGGGCCCGCTCGCCGGCACGGGCTGCACGGTGTCGCGCGGCGGCCCCACCAGCGCGCGCCCCGGCCGGAACCGCAGCGGAAGCAGCAGCGTGGATCCGATGGCGATTCCGCCCGTCCGCGCCGGCTGAAAGCGCGCGCCCTCCATGGCCCGGGTGGCCGGCTCGATGAAACGCGGGTCGGTGGCGTCGTCCACGCCCCGCAGGGTGGCGGATCCGTCCGCGCCCACCCACAGCCGCACCGTCACCTGGCCCGTGATCCCCGCGTCCCGCAGCAGCGGCGGATAGTGCTCCCCGATCGCGCGGGTGACGTCTTCCGCGTTCAGCAGGCGCGGCTGGGTGGTATCGGCCAGAATGCGCCGGGCGGTGGTGGGGAGTTCGGGAAGCGGAACCATGCGCATCCCTCCCACGGCCACCAGTGCGGCCACGGCCAGGGCCGCCAGCGCGCGGCGCCGCCGGGGAAGCGCGGGTTGTGTCATCATGCGGATTCTCCGTTCCAGAAAGCTTCGCGGGTGAGAAAACGCCACTGGCAGCAGCCGGCCTGATCCGCCCCGCCGTCCCACGTCCAGCAGCAGCGCGCCGTACGCGCGCACGTCCGCGCCGCGCGCCAGCACGCGCGCGTCGCAATCCACCTCCATGGCCAGCCGCAGGCGCCGCAGCTGCCACCACAGGGCGGGGTTCCACGGCATCAGCGCCGCGCACAGAAACCCGACCGCGAGCAGCCGCGGATCGCCCGCGCGCAGGTGCTCGGCCTCGTGGCGCAGCAGGAGCGCGCGTGCTCCCTCGTCCGCCTCGGCGGCGACCCACTCGGGAAGCACGATGCGTCCGCGGAGCAGCCCCACCACGGCGGGGCCGGTGGACGGCGAGACCAGGACGGATACGCCGTCGACGACCGCTTCCCGCCACGCGCGGCGCCGCATGGCCAGCAGCACCCAAGCGGCCGCCCACCACGCGCCGGCCAACGCGCAGAGCACAATCCACCCTGTCCCCAGCCACGCGTCCCACACCTCGGCGCCGGTCTTCTGCTCGGGGATTCCGGATGGGGGCGCTTCCACGGGCGTGGGGCGCGCGGGCGGCTCGGCGCTGACCGTGGCGGTCAGATCCGTCGTGGGAGAACCCCCGAGATCGATCACGCTGACGGTTCTGGGCGCTGGGGGCGTGCGAACCCACCGCGCCGCGGCCGGGATCGCGACGGAAAGCGCCAGCGCCGCGATCCACACCCCGCGCGCGGGCAGGCGGAGCGCCCGCAGCGCCGCTTCCAGCGCGGTCGCACCGGCGCACAGCAGCGCGCCCACAGCCAGACAGAACGCCATCCACATGATCATCACCCGGCCTCCCTGGGGCGGTACTCCGCGACACCGCGCGGCTCGTTTCTCCGCATCGATCCACGCCCGTGCACATGCCCGCGGATCCCGCCACGGAGTGTGCACGGCGCGCATCTACTAGATGCGTAGTAGATGGTAATCCGCGTGATTCCGAATGTCAACTATTTTTTTAGTAGATGAGATGAGCGGCGATTCTGACGGGACGCACGATCCTTGCTGGCCTGTGCCCCCGCGCCGATCGCGGCGGCAGACGACCAATGACACCGGGTGGAGGACGAGGGATGAAGAGGATCAGCTTTGTGGCGGTGGCGGCCGTGCTCGGCTTGGGCGCGTGCGGACCCGCGCCGGAGACGGGACCCGTGCCGCCGCGCGCGTTCACCGCGCCGCTGTACAACGCGCAGGGGGCGCAGGTGGGTTCCGTGACGCTCACTTACGTGGGCGACAGCACGCGCGTGGCCGTGCAGGGCACCAGCCTGCCCGCGGGAACGCACGGCACGCACCTGCACACCACGGGACGCTGCGACGCGCCGGACTTCACCACCGCCGGCCCGCACCTGAACCCGGCCATGCGCCAGCACGGCCCGCGCAACCCGGCCGGCCCGCACCTGGGTGACATGCCCAACATGACGGTTTCGGCGGGCGGCACGGGGCAGGTGAGCGCCACCATTCTGGCGCGCGGCGTTCCGGGAGCGGGGCCGCTGTTTGACGCGGACGGCACCTCGCTGGTGGTTCACGCCAGCGCGGACGACCTGGTGACGGACCCCAGCGGCAACTCGGGCGCGCGCATCGCGTGCGCGGTGCTGGCGGCTCCGGCGGCGCAGGCGCGGGCGGCGGGCACGGCGGCGCCGCGGGACGCGCGATGATGCGTGGCGCGGCCGGCGCGCTCGCTCTGCTGGCGCTGTCCGGCTGCGCCATGATGGGCGGCGGGGCGGGGCAGGCGTACCGCACCGTGGCCCTGCGTGACGCGGCGGGGCGCAACGTGGGAACGGCGCTGCTGCGGCCGGGGACGGAGGGCGTGCAGGTGGCGCTTTCCATAAACGGCCTTCCCGCGGGGACGCACGGCGTGCACCTGCACGAGACGGGTCGCTGCGACGGGCCGGACTTCACCTCCGCCGGCGGGCACTTCAACCCCGCGACCAAGCAGCACGGGGCGGAGAACCCCACCGGCCCGCACGCGGGCGACCTGCCCAACCTAGTGGTGGACGCCAACCAGCAGGGATTTCTGACGGGCGTGGCGGGCGGAACCGTGCTGGCGGGCAAGCGCGCCAACTCGCTGCGGCGCGCGCGCGGCACCGCGCTGGTGGTGCACGCCGCGGCGGACGACCTGAAGACGGATCCGTCCGGCAATTCCGGCGCGCGCATCGCCTGCGGGGTGATTACGCCGGAGGATTGAGGGCGCGATCGGGGTGAGCCGGCTCGGATCGAGCGTCGCCCTGTGAAGTGTGGAAGCCCCGGACGGCGACGGCGCCGTCCGGGGCTTTTTTCTTCGTGATCAACGGATGGGTGCGCGTCCGCGGCTGGGGCCCTCACCCCGCGCGCTGCGCGCGACGACCCTCTCCCACGAACGGATGTGGGAGAGGGAGCACACGGCAACGGCGGACTGGAGCGGACGACGGATTCCGGTGTGCGTACCCGGCCTCGCAGGCCCCTCCCCCGGCCCCTCCCCGTGCAAACAGCCGCACGGAGAGGGGAGAACTACGGGTCTGGTGTGCTTCGGATGGTGCCGCGCGGCCGGAGAGGCCCCCTCTCCCCGGCCCTCTCCCCCGCTCCGCGGGAGAAAGGGAGACCTCAGTGCCGCGACGGATTGCGGTGTGGATCGCGTAGCTTTATGCGGTTGAAGCCCCGAACGGCGCGCGAATAGCGCCGTGTCGGGGGTTCCCGCTGTTTTAGCGGCGGATTCATTCGCTCAACGGCATCCGCTCACGCTGGGCAATCTCCGGCACGCGCTGAACGATCAGACCGCCTCAACCCTCCCCCGGTCTTTTTCGGGGGAGGGTGGGCCGGTGGTGCCGGCCCGGGTGGGGGCCGCCCTGGAGCCCGCCACGCACGTCCATCCTTCGCCTCGGGCCGATCATTCTATCCGGCATCGACGAAAACGGGGTCCGCGGCGATGGCCGCGGACCCCGTTCGTCATCCATCACACGCGCGGATCAGCGCAGGCGCGAAACCAGTTCGTCGTTGCTGGCGGTGCCGTCCATCTGCTTCATCAGCAACTGAATGGCGTCCTCGGGCGAAAGCGAGTGCAGCGCGCGGCGGAGTTGGTGGATCTTGTCGATCTGCTCCGGCGGAAACAGCATCTCCTCGCGGCGGGTGGCGCTCTTCTCCACGTCGATGGCGGGATAGATGCGCTTGTCGGCCAGGGTGCGGTCCAGCACGATTTCGCTGTTGCCCGTGCCCTTGAACTCCTCGAAGATCACCTCGTCGCCGCGGCTGCCCGTGTCGATGAGCGCCGTGGCGATGATGGTGAGCGACCCCGTGCCCCCGCGCACCTTGCGCGCGCTGCCGAAGAAGCGCTTGGGCTTTTCCAGCGCGCCGCTGTCGATGCCGCCGGAAAGCAGCTTGCCCGTGCCGCGCTCGGTGGTGTTGTAGGCGCGCGCCAGGCGGGTGAGCGAGTCCAGCACGATCACCACGTCGCGCCCGCTTTCCACCAGGCGGCGGCCGTGCTCCAGCACGATCTCGGCGACCGCCACGTGGCGCTCCGCCGGGCAGTCGAAGGAACTGGCGATCACCTCGCCGATCCCCAGCATCTGCATTTCGGTGACTTCTTCCGGCCGCTCGTCCACCAGCAGCACCATGAGCGCCGCGTCGGGATAGTTCACCGCCACGCCGCGCATGATGGCCTGCAGCACCGTGGTCTTGCCGGCCTTGGCCGGAGCCACGATGAGGGCGCGCTGGCCTTTGCCCAGCGGCGCGATCAGGTCGATGATGCGGTTGGTGAAGTCGCGGCGGGAGCGGGCGGGGACGTCTTCCACGATTTCCAGCTTGAGCCGCTCGTCGGGGTACGAGGCGGGAAGCGAGCCGAACTCGGCGCGGCTGCGGGCGCGGGCGGGGTCCAGCCCGTTCACCGCCGTCACCTCGTCCAGCGGCGGGCTCTTGCCGCGTCCGGGAGGCGTGCCCGTGGTGCCGGTGATGCGGTCGCCCGTGCGCAGCCCCAGCCTGCGGATGACGGACTGCGAAACGAACACGTCGCCGTCCGCGGCCTGGTAGCCGTGGGCGTACGTGCGCAGAAACCCGCTGCCGCTGGGAAGAACTTCAAGGATGCCGTCCGCTGTGGGAAGCGGCGCGGCGGCGGTGCTCGCCGCGGCGGACGGTTGGGTGGAAAGGCTCATGCAGGTGTTCTGTCTTGGTCTTCCGGAACGCGAAGCCCGCCGGCGGAGGGCCGGGGTTTACGGGAGGTACGCTGCGCGTGTCGGCTGGGTTTCCGCGCCGGGAGCGAACGTCAAGTCGCGTGCCGAGGGGGCCGCAAAGAAGAATGACGATTCGGGCGTGGATGCGCGCAAGATACCTGAATCGCCGATTTGCGCAAGGGACGGGGCGCCCGCCCGGTGTGCGGCGGATGTTCGGGGGATCTTCCGTCTGGCGTGAACGCATTGGTTCATATACCTTTAGCCCTCGTTCCTCCCTCCATGAAGTTTCTGCCGATCCGGCACCGGATGTCGCGCTTTCAGGAATTTTCGGCCCGCCCCGCGGACCCGTTTCACCCGCATTCACGCCGCCAGCGCGCCCTTGGCGGCGTGCTGTTCGTGTTTGTGGCGCTGGGCCTGCTGGGCTCCGCGTTCTTTCGCACGCAGGTGATGCGCAACAGCGAGTTTGCCCTGCGCTCGGACGACAACCGCTTCGAGGTGCTGCCCACCGCCGCGCCGCGCGGCGCCGTGCTGGACCGCAACGGCAAGCTGGTGGCGGAAACGGTGACGGGGTACAACCTCATGGTGGACCCCGGCCCGCCCGATTCCGTGCGCGCCCGCCTGGCCGCCGTCACCCCGCTGCTGGGGCTGGACACCGCCGCGGTGGAGCAGGCCGTGCGCGCCGCGCGCCGCAGCCGCGGCAAGCCCGTGCGCGTGACCGGCAACCTGAGCTTTGAGCAGGTGTCGCGGCTGGAAGAGCGCCGCGGGCAGATCCGCGGCGTGCGGCTGGAGGCGCACCCGGTGCGCCGCTACCCCGCCGGGTCGGCCGTGGCGCACGTGGTGGGATACGTGCTGGAGATCAACGACCGCGAGCTCAAGAGCAAGGAGTTCGAGGGGTACCGGCAGGGGCAGCACATCGGCAAGACGGGGGTGGAGCGGCAGTACGAGCGGCAGCTGGGCGGCACGGCCGGCGCGCAGTACATCGAGGTGGACGCGCGCGGCCGCGTGCTGGGCCAGTTCGCGCCCACCATCAGCGAGGCGCCCAAGCCGGGCGCGGACCTGAAGCTGACGCTGGACCTGGACCTGCAGCGCTACGCCCAGCAGGTGTTTCCCGCGGGAATGCGCGGCTCGGTGGTGGCCATGGTGCCCAGCACGGGCGAGATCCTGGCCATGTACAGCGCCCCCAGCTACGACCCCAACCTGTTCGTGGGCGGCGTGTCGGCAACGGACTGGGCGCGCCTCAACGGCGATCCCTCGCGCCCCATGGTGAACCGCGCCATCGCCGGGGTCTATCCCCCCGCCAGCACGTGGAAGCTGGCCACGGCCATCATGGGGCTGGAGCGCGGCGTCATTACCCCCGACTACGTGATGCCGGTGCGGTGCACGGGCGGCATGGCGTACGCCGGCCGCTACGCCCGCTGCATGAAGCGCGAAGGGCACGGCCCGCAGAACCTTACGCAGGCCATCGCCAACTCCTGCAACGTGTACTTCTACCAGCTGGGAATCCGGCTGGGGATCGACAACCTCACCCGCGAAGGCACGCGCCTGGGCTTCGGCCGCTCTACCGGGATCGACATGCCGGGCGAAAAGTCCGGGGTCTTTCCCACCGGCCGCGGCTGGTACGTGGACCACTTCGGGTGGCGCCCGCCGCCCAGCGAAGTGATGAACCTGTCCATCGGCCAGGGGCCCAACTCGCAGACGCCGCTGCGGATGGCGCAGTTCTACTCGGCCATGGCCGGAAACGGCACCGCGCGCCGCCCGCATATCCTCATGGGCGCCGACGCTCCCATCGAAACCAACCTGGGGATCAGCCGGCAGACGCTGGCGGCCGTGTGGGAAGGCATGGCGGCGGTGATCGAAGAGGGCGGCACCGCGCACGCCGTGGAGCTCACCCGGTGGAAGCTGTACGGCAAGACGGGCACGTCGCAGAACTCCACGGACCCCAAGCGGCCGCACGCCTGGTTCGCGGGCTTCGCCGGGCCGCGCGGCGGGCAGCCGGAGATCGTGGTGACGGTGATCGTGGAATTCGGCGAAAGCGGCTCGCACATGGCGGCTCCGGTCGCGGCGCGAATGGCCGATTTCTATCTCAACAAGAAGCACGGCTTCCGCAATCCGCCGCTGATTTCCGAGTCGCTGGGCGTGACGCGCTCTAACTGAACCAGTGCCTCACGCGAAGCAGCAGAGCAGCAGAGAACTGCCGTTTCACACGGAGGCCACGGAGGATGCACGGAGGTCACGGAGGTTGTCCGTGACCTCCGCTGCGTTTCCGGCCCGGATTCCGTTCCGCGTTTCTCCGTGGAGCGCGCTCCGGGGGGCGCGGATGGAATCGGACGGGTGATCGTAATCACACTTCTGGGGAGATGGGTTGATGATCGACCTGCACGCGGACGATTTGGCGCTGGGCGAGTACGTCGTCGCCCACTACCGCCACCTGTCGCCGCCCGCCTCGCCGGGGCTGCGGATGCGGATGGGGCAGATCGATGCCGATGAGGCGCGCCGCGCCGAGGGCGATCGCGCCCCCCTGTCCTGGCTCGATACGCCCGCCGACGCGCTTTCCCCGGAAGCCGCGCGCGACCGGGCCCGCGGCGCGCTGCTCGGCATGGCCGCCGGCGACGCGGTAGGAACCACGCTCGAGTTTCAGCCGCGGGACGCCGGGCACGTCCATGACATGGTCGGCGGCGGTCCCTTCAGGCTCGCAGCCGGCGAGTGGACGGACGACACCACCATGGCCCTGTGCCTGGCGGACGCCATCATCGCCGACGGCGAGTTCAATCCCGCGAGCTTCGCCCGGCTGCTGGTGCGCTGGTACCGCGACGGGCTGAACAGCGTTACCGGCCACTGCTTCGACATCGGCAACGCCACGCGTACCGCCGTGGAGGGGCACGAGGCGGAGGACTTCCGGTGGCGGGGCAACACCAGCGACCGCACCGCCGGCAACGGATCGCTGGTGCGCGTCGCGCCCGTGGCCATCGCCTGGCGCGGCTCGCTGCGGCAGACGTGGTACATGGCCGCCGCGCAGAGCCGCGTGACCCACGGGGCCATGGACGCGCTCGCCTGCTGCCAGATCTTCGCCATGCAGATGCACCACGCGCTGCGGGGCGCCCCGCGGGAAGCCGTTCTGGCACCCATGCTCGCGTCGCTCACGCCGCGCGCGCAGATCATCAACGCGGGCGAGTACAAGTCCAAGACCCGCGACCAGATCCGCTCCTCGGGCTATGTGGTGGACACGCTGGAAGCGGCGCTCTGGAGCATCTGGAACAGCGGCAGCTTCGAGGAGGCGGTGCTTCTGGCGGCGAATCTGGGGGACGACGCCGACAGCGTGGCCTGCGTGGCGGGGCAGCTCGCGGGCGCCATCTACGGCCTGTCCGCCATCCCGCCCGAATGGCTCCGGAAGCTGGCCTGGCGCGACGCACTCCTCGACCGCGCGGATCGGCTGCTGGCGCTGTAGGGCGATCGGGATTTCCGGCGCGGATCGACGCAGAGCCGCACAGCCGGGGGACTTTCTTCCGGACGACACGATGAAAAGAGGCCCTCCCCGGAAGCTCCGGGGAGGGCCTTGCTTTCATCCACCAGCCACGATCAGCGGGTGCGGTCGCGGGCGATGCGGCGGTTCTGGGGGACGGACCAGAAGATCACGTCCTCCCACCACTCCGGGCCGCGGAACTTGACGTTGGCGAACCGGTCGCTGGCCGCGTAGAACTCGGGATCGAGGAAGATCGGCGCGTACACCGCGTCGTCGATCACCATCTGCTCCATGCGCGCCCACTGGCCCCGCGCGACGGTGGTGTCGTTCCCCACCAGCACCGAGTCGATCAGCGCGTCCACCCGCGGGTTGCTGTACCCCGCGAAGTTGGGGCCCTTGGGCGGAATGCTGCGCGAGTGCCAGATGGCCTCGGCGTTGGGCCCCATCACCCCCGGGCCCCATCCCCATCCCCAGAACGACGCCGTGTAGGTGCGCCCGCGCAGCCGCTCCACCCACGTGGTGCGCTCGTACTGGCGCGGCTGCAGGTCCACCCCGATGCGCTTGAGCTGCGCCTGCATGGCCACCAGCATGTCGCCGCGGACGGGGTCCGCCGCGCTGAACTCCACCTGGATGGCCAGCGGAACGCCGCCCTTGTCGCGCACGCCGTCGCCGTTGCTGTCGCGCCAGCCGGCCCCATCCAGCAGACGCCCCGCCTCCGCCTGGTTGTACGGGATGGGGCGCACCGCGCCGCCCGACGGATCGATGCGCGGGGGAATGGGGGTGAGCGCCGCCCGCCCCTGCGGCCCGAACAGCGCCCGGACGATGGTGTCCCGGTTCACGCCCATGAGGATGGCGCGCCGTACGGCGGGGTCGTTCACCGGCGCCTTCTGCGTGTTGAAGGCGATCCACGCCGGCCGCACCTGCGCCGCCGTGTACAGCTTGATGCCGCGCGCGTTCTGCAGCTCGCGGTACTGGTGCGCGGGAACCTTGGCCAGGTCGCCGTTGCCGTTCATCAGCTCCGTGAGCCGGGCCGTGGGCTCGGGGATCAGGCGGATGACGATGCGCTCCAGCGAGGGCCGGCCCTCCGGCGCGTCGGGGTTGGCCAGGAGCGTCAACTGCTGCCCCTTCTGCCACTGTCCGAAGCGGAACAGCCCGTTGCCTACCGGCCGCTGGCTGAACGGCTGAAAGCGGAACTGCTCCGGCGCCACGCTCCCCAGCAGGTGCTTGGGAACGGGAACCACCTCCAGCAGCGCGTTCAGCGTGCTGGGGCCGGTGCGGTTCAGCTTGACCTCGGCCGTCATGGGATCCACGACGCGCACGGTCTCCACCCCGGCCACGTCCTGCAGCCGCGGCGACGCCGTCTTGGGGTCCTTCTGCCGCTCGATGGTAAAGACCACGTCCTCGGCCGTCACCGGCCGGCCGTCATGCCACTTCAGGCCGGGGCGCACGTGCAGCAGCACGGTGGCCGGGTCCGGCTGCTCCCACCGCTCCAGCAGGTCCGGCGTGTACGTCACCAGCGTGCTGTCGCGCCGGGCCAGCGCGCGGAACATCAGCCGCACCGCCTGGAACGCCGGGTTGCCGTCGTAGGTGAGCGGGTTCAGGTCATCCGGCTCGCCCTCCGCCAGCACGATCAGCGTGCCCCCCGGCGGCCCGCCCGCAAAGGTCTTGTAGCCGCCCGGCGGCGGCGGCACATCCGGCCCCCCGCTCGCGCCCTTGTCGCCGCCCCCGCCGCACGCGGCCGCCATCGCCGCCAGCAGCAGGAGCGCTCCCGCCGGCGCTCCACGCCGCATCCATCCCGTTCCCCGCATCATCCCTCCCCGGTTTTGCGTCACCCGTCTCCCGCCACCCTCCACGTCCCGCTCCGCCGCGTCCATGACGACGGATCCATCTCTTCCGTCAGAACCGGTCGAACATCCACGGCTTGGGCACGCTGAACGACTGGTCCAGCCGCGGGATCAGCGCCGGCCGGTCAATGACGGCCAGCCCGCCCGACATGGCCTGCCAGGGTGCCAGCGCCCCCACGAAGATGCGCGACAGGGTGTCGATGGGCAGCCGCAGCGTTCCGTCCACGTGGCCGCCGGTGTACGGCTCCACCTCCATCCGCCCGCCCTCGATGTGCACCCGCCACGGCCCGCGGTTTTCCGGGATCTGGTGGTCCTCCACCTCCAGCGCCAGCGTCAGCTCCTGCGTTCCCGCCAGGCGCCGCAGCCGCAGCGCGTCGGGCACGTCCAGCACGCGAAGCATGGGGCCGCGCAGCAGCGTGGCGGAGGGGAACCAGAGCCCCCAGTTGGGCGCGGAGAGAAGCGGCAGCCGCGGCTCGCTCAGCCGGTCGCCGAACCCTTCTTCCGGGTGCGCGCGATAGACGATTTCCCGCCACTGGTCGCCCAGGGACGAAAGCCAGGCGTAGATGCCGCGCTGCGCCCGCAGGGTGAGCCAGACGCGCTCCTCCACCTCGATGAAGCGCCGGTCGATGGGGAGGTCCGCCCGGTAGCGCACGATGGCGTACCCCTCCGCCTCGCCGCTTTCACCCCAGTACAGGACGGCGGCCAGGTCGTCGCGCTTCCAGCTCTGCCGCCAGTTGCGCTCGGTGCGGTCCAGCTGCCCGGTCTGCAGGCGCTGGGCGGCCTCGCGGTAGACGGCGCGCATGGCGGCCTCGTCCGCGTCGCCGTCCACCATCCGCACGCGCAGCCGCTCCTGCTTGTCGTCCGGCAGCAGGGCGGGGGGGACCTGGTACTGGTGCGCCTCGCCGGCCAGCCCGTATCCCAGGCTTTCGTAGAACGAGGCGCGAAAGGGATACAGGATGGAGGCGACGTCACCGCGCTCGCGGGCGTGCTCGAAGCCGGCGATCAGCATCCGCGTCGCCAATCCGCGCTTGCGGTGCGTGGGGGCGATGGCCACGGAGCCGAGGCCCATGACGGGCATGGCCACCCCGCTGATCCACTGCCGCATCCACAGCAGCTGGCACGAGCCGATGAGCCGCCCCTGGTCCTCCGTCACCCACAGCGCCTCCAGGCCGCCGTGGGGGCCGTTGACCAGAAAGTTCTCCCACCATTCGTGGCCGCGGTTGGGCGCGGGAAAGCTGTGCGCCTTGAGACGGGCGACGTCGTCGATCTCTTCCGGACGCGCCGGGCGGTACGTTTCGGTCACCCCTGACCTCCCGACGATCTCACGTGCATGGCTCCGGTCGTTTGCATGGCCCGCATTTCGCGGCACGGAGGCCCTGAATTCGCGCGGGCCTTTGCCCCGCGCCGATGCGTGTACCGTGCCATGCGCGCCGTTGGGCGCGCGGGCGCACAACCGCGAAAGCTCAGGATGCCACAGCCCCATCGCACGCACCTTCGCCGTTCCGCTCTCGCCGCGGCGCTGGCCGTGTCGTTCACCGCCTCGTGCCGCAGCGGCGCCCCGGGCGGCGAGGCCCCCGGAGACACCCTTCCGCCGGCCTCCGCGCCGGTGGCGGCCACCACGCCGCCCCCGGCCGCGCCGGCGCAGGCGCAGCGCGCGGTGGTGCCCGGGCTGGAGGTGCTGGTGCGCGACTCGCTTTCGCTGCTGCGGGGCAAGCGGGTGGGGCTCATCACCAACCAGAGCGCCGTCACGCGCTCGGGCGAGCTGAGCGCTGACCTGCTGGCGCGCACGCCGGGGGTGCAGCTGGTGGCGCTGTTCGGGCCGGAGCACGGCATCCGCGGCACGGCCGAGGCGGGCGAGACGGTGGCCGGGGGCAAGGACACCCGCACCGGCATCCCCATCTTTTCGCTGTATGACCGTACGCAGCGCCCCACGGCCGAGGAGCTGGCCAACGTCGACATCCTTCTCTACGACATCCAGGACATCGGTGCGCGGCCCTACACCTTCGTGTGGACCATGACCATGGCCATGGAAGAGGCCAAGAAGCGCGGCATTCCCTTTGTGGTCCTCGATCGCCCCAATCCCATCACGGAGGCGGTGGACGGGCCGGTGATGGACATCAACGTGCGCAACGTCACGCAGGTCATCACCGGCTACTACACGGTGCCGCTGCGCCACGGGATGACGTCGGGGGAGGTGGCCGCGTACTTCAACGACGATTCCGGGCTGGGCGTGGACCTGCACGTGATCCGGGCCGAGGGATGGCGGCCGGACACCTGGTTCGAGCAGACGGGGCTGCGGTGGATCAACCCCAGCCCCAACATCCGCTCGGTGGACGCGGCGCTCAACTTCAGCGGGCTGGTGCTGGCGGAGGGGACCAACGTGCACGTGGGGCGCGGCACGGACGCGCCGTTCTCGTACATCGGCGCGCCGTGGCTGGACGCCAACCGGCTGCTGGCGGCGATTGCGCAGTACAACCTGCCGGGCGTGCGCTTCGTGCCCACGGAGATCACGCCGACGACGGACCCGGCGGTGGACACGCAGTACAAGGGGACGAAGTTCACCACGCTCAAGATCGAGGTGACGGACCGCCGCGCGTTCCGGCCGGTGTACACGACGCTGGTGGTTCTGACGGAGGCCAAGCGGCAGAACCCGGGGCAGTTCCGGGTTGCCAACACGGGCTTCACGCAGATGATCGGCTCTACGTGGGCGCGCGCCGCCTTTGACCGCGGCGAGGACCCGCGCGTGATCCAGCGCCGCTGGGACGAGGAGATGCGCACCTGGATGCAGGAGCGCGACAAGTACCGCTTCTACCGGTAGAGGTCCCGGTTGCATCGGTAACGCCGGTTGATGGATGAACGAAGGCGGCCGGGGCAGCGATGCTCCGGCCGTTTTCCCGTCGTGCGAGGCGGAGCCCGGGGCGGCCCCCACCCGGGCCGGCACCACCGGCCCACCCTCCCCCCAAAAAGACTGGGGGAGGGTCACTAGTGTCCGGCTAACTGTCAGGTGAGGGTGCCATAAATTGATTTAGCACAGTGGGTTGCGTCGTAAATCTGGACGCGCCGATTTGAAAGTGGTGCCGGACCCCGTCTATCCTGTCGAGAACCGCCAACGACAGGAG